>JAQBHE010000226.1:0-9308 GCA_032128015.1 Holophagae bacterium | reverse complement strand
TCCTGCATCAAGCCGGACCGGGGCATTCCGGTCCCGCCTACCCGAGGCGCCCCCACCCATCATCCACGCGATCCCGAGCCGGGGAGCCCAGATCGACGGCTCTCGCCGTCTCTCTCTCCCTCCCTTTCTACAGCTGACTAGAAGCCGAAGGCCGTCTGCGGCCCCGCGGCCCGTCCGCGGCCGCTTGGGCGGGGTGCGCGGCTAGCGGGATCGTGGTATGACCGCGACTCGTCACTGCCGCCTCGCTGGGAGTGGTGACAACCACGATCCCGCTGGATGCTAGAGTGCTTGACGTGCCCACGACATTGACGCTCGACAACGACCTCGCTCGAGCGCTGAAGCAGACCGCTCACCGAAACGGACGATCATTCAAGACGGCGGTCAGGGACTCGGTGCGCGCGTGCTTAGCGGCCGCCGAGGCGCCCGCCCGGCGACAGCGGCATCGAGTCGTCCGAGCCTCCCTGGGTGGCGTACGTCCTGGGATCGATCTCGACGAGGCGCTTCAGTAGAGTCTTCGTCTTGTCGTTCCCGAGCTCCATTGGTGCGCGGGCTCCGCTGATCGCGTTCGGCTTGCTGTTCGCTCTGCCGGCCTTCGGACAGTCGGTCGACCATCCGAACATCCTCTTCGTCGCCATCGACGATCTCAACGACTGGGTCGGACCTTTGAGGGGTTTCGACGAATCTCTCTCCATGGAGGTGCGCGCTCGCGCCACGCCCAATCTCGACCGACTGGCGCGGCTCGGCGTGACCTTTACCAACGCCCAGACCGCCTCGCCGGCCTGCAACGCGTCGCGCGCGGCTCTCCTGGCAGGAATCTCGCCCGTGACCAGTGGCCTGGTCAACAACGACTTCGATGCCGACTTCCGCAGCCATGCCACGCTGGCCGACGTCAAGTCCCTGCCGCAGCACCTCAAGAGGCCCGACGGCGCCAGCCCGCTCTACACGATCAAGACGACGGGCAAGGTCTGGCACTCGAGTAACCATCCTGATCCCAACCGCACCGAGTGGGACGACCGACCTCAGTTCGGTCCCGGCAACCTGCCGAGCGGCGTCGACTACGTTCGCGCTGTAGAGAACCCCTGGGACCTGGGAGTGATCACTTGGAAGAAGCTGATCCCGATGGCGAAGCACCAGCCGGTGACGGACCCCCTGCTGCTTGCGGCATACAGCGATTCGCTGGCCGATCAGAGACGAGCACAGTGGACGGCCGAGCAGATTCTCCATGATCCTTCGGGCGGCGCGCCGAGCTTTCTCGCTACGGGCATCTTTCTGCCCCATTTGCCCTGGGAGGTACCGGTCCAGTTCTTCGACCGGTTTCCGCTGGACTCGATTCGGATTCCCCCAACCCTGCCCCACGACTTGGACGACGTCACTCAGGGGCCGCGTGTCGGTCCCCACCGGGAGATCACTCGGCACTCCACTGACCCGATGTATCCGGGAGAGACCGATTTGGCCTGGCGACTCTCGATTCAGGCCTACATGGCCGCGGTCGCCTATGCCGACGAGGCCGTCGGCAAGATGCTCGACGCGGTGGTGTCCAAGAACTCGGACTCGGATCCTGACAACGACTGGACGGTCGTGCTGTGGTCGGACCACGGCTACCACCTGGGCGAAAAGGGCTACTGGGGGAAGTTCACAGTTTGGGAGGAGTCCACTCGCAGCGTGCTGATGTTCTGGGTTCCGGGCCTGACGAATTCGGGGACGACCGTCGACACGCCGGTCGATTTCATCGACCTCTATCCCACGATCTCGGAACTTGCCGGGATTCCGTCACCGCAGCAGGTTCAAGGCTCGAGTTTGGTGGATCTCCTCGTCGATCCGCACTCACGACCGGACGCGTTCGCCTTGACCACATTCGGCGATCTGGAGGGCGGCGGGAGGGATCGCTTCTCGTTGCGCTCTCGACGTTGGCGCTACAGCCGTCACTTCGACGGCAGCGAGGAACTCTACGACCACTTCCACGACGCCTATGAGTACTACAACTTGTTGCACCCATCGAACCGGGAGAGGATTGCCGAGTTCGGGCTTTCCGACGAGCGTGTCGGCGTCGTGCGTGCTGCTCATTCGACGGCTTTGTTCGACTGGTCGATCAGGGTCCACAGCAAGGCGGTGTACGAGGGGTATCTCCCACTGGAGAGTGTGGATACCAGTGGCCAGCGGGTGATCGAGCGCTTCGACGGCTCTGGGCCGCTCTCGGAGAGTGGCTGGACGCTGCGCCTCGGAGGCGGCCCGCAGGGTCAGAGCGACTTCGCCCGCGGAGGCGGCCGGGTCCGAGCGGCCACGGGACCGCGCATGCTCTCGACGAGGAACGGCATCTCTCTAGGAGCAGGGGACGACTTTCTCGCTTCGGTTGGCGCTCAACTGGCCGGCGATGCGGCCGGCCTCGGCCTTGTTTTCGGCTTCCAAGGCAAGGACAGCTTCTATGAGCTCCAGCTGGTCAACCAGGCCGCGCCGGCGGCCGACGGCAGGACCGACGTGCGTTTGGTGCGCCGCGTCGGTGGCAACGAGCAGACCTTGCTGAGCTTCGACGAGATGAAGCGCCTGGACAAGCCGGACGGGCCGCCGCTCGATTTCCGACACGGCCTCTACACCCTGATTGCCGCCTACTCGGCCGCAGACGGAACGCTCGAGGCCATCGTTCAGGATGGCCTCGGGGTGAATCAATTCCGCGCCCGAGTCGTTCTCGATCAGGCGCTTCCCGCCGCGAGCTCGTTCGGAATCTCGAGCTGGTCGGCGAACGGCACGAGCGCGCTCGACGATTTCGTCGTGCTCTCGTATCAGCCCGTTGAGACCGTCGGAACCCTGCTGGAGCTGAGCTCTCCCGAGCTCGAGATCGACGAGTCGGCCGGCACGGTGGTGGCCACCGCACGCCGCACCGGAGAAGGAGCCGGAGCGGTCGAGGTCGACTACACGGTGAGGGAAATGACCGCGTGGAACGGAGTCGACTTCGGGATGGCTCCGGCCGCGCCGCTAGAGGGCACTCTGTTCTGGGCCGCCGGCGACACCTCCGACAAGAGCATCGAGATCCCGATTCTCGACGACATGTGGGTCGAGATCGACGAGACCTTTGCCATCAGGTTGGGCGCCACCCGCGGTCCCGCCGCCCTCGGGGATGTCGCCGAAGCAACAGTGCGGATCGTCGACGATGATCGGCGCCCATCGGTCTGCTCGCCGAGCGAGCACCAACTCTGCCTTGCCGAGCAACGCTTCCAGGTCGAGGGCCAATGGAGGACGGCCCAGGGCCTCTCCGGCCCCTGCCATGCCGTGGCGCTCAGCGCAGATTCTGGCTACTGCTGGTTCTTCGACGACTCGAACGCCGAGGTCCTCATCAAGGTGCTCGACGCCTGCGCGCCGCCTTTCGAACACTTCTGGGTTTTTGCCGCCGGCCTCACCAACATCGAGACGACGCTTGTGGTCCTGGATACCGTTTCGGGCGAGCTGAGGCGCTACGACAACCAGCAGGGGCGCGCCTTTCGACCGATTCAGGACACCAACGCTTTCTCCACCTGTCCCTAGGTTCCGGGTCCTCGAGGATACTTGCTCTGCGAATCTACCTCGCGTCCGCCTTCGTCGGGATTCCCGGGCCCTCGGTGCCTATCACCTTCTCGGTCACCCTCTCGAGGAGGGACCCGGGAACGAGCAGCCAGTAGCGGCCTTCGTTACGCATCCGACCCGCCACCTCCTCGGCCTCCTTGCCGGCGCCCCAGAACACGTCGCCGCGCACCGGTCCGGAGATCGCGCCGCCGGTGTCCTGAGCGACCATCAGCCGCCGCACGGACCTCGGCGCGGTGACCCCGTCGGCCGCAGGCGCCGTCGCTTCGAGCCACAGCGGCACCCCGAGCGGCAGGAACTTGCGGTCGACCGCCAGCGACCGCCCGGGCGTGAGGGCGACGCCCTGGCTGCCCAGCGGGCCCTCGCCCTGGACCTCGCGGAAGAACACATACGACGCGTTGGTCGCCATCACTTCGGCGGCCTGGTCGGGGTTGGCTTCGAGCCAGGCGCGGATCGATTGCAGCGACACTTCTTCGACGGTCATCGCTTCACGGCGCACCAGCTCGCGTCCGATCGCGAAGTAGGGATGCCCGTTCTGACCTGCATACCCGACCCGCATCCGTCCGCCCTCGACAAGCTCGATCTGGCCCGATCCCTGGATCTGGAGGAAGAACGCGGCGATCGGATCGTCGACCCACAGAAGCTCCAGGGCGCGGCTGGCAAGCGCCCCGGCCTCGATCTGGGCGCGATCGGAGTAGGGCTCGAGCGTCGACCCGGCGAGCCGGCCGGCAATCCGCCGGCCGGCGAGATCCGGACGGAACTGACCGAGGTCGACCGAGACCAAATCGTTGGGCAGAGCGTAGAGCGGCACCGCGTAACGAGCCGAGCGCTTGCGGCTGCCGGTGAGCAGCGGCTCGTAGTAGCCGGTGAACAGACCGATCTCACGATCACCATTCAGAACCGCGAGCGGCACCATCTCGGCCTCGAAGAAGGCGCGCAGGGCACTCGCCGAGGCGCCCCGCAAAGCGGTCACTCGCTCGCACACCGGCAGCCAGTCGGCCACCGTGCCTCCTACCTCGACCGGCGCCAGCTTGGCGCTTGGCCCCAGAAAGCGGAACCGGGTGCAACTGCGTAGCCAGGCTGCCATCGCTTCGCCGAGGTCGTCCTCGCCCCAGCCCGGAAGATCGGCGTAGCTGGCGACGACGAGCACCCGTTGGTCCGGTGGCGGCTCCTCGACCCCGACATCCGCCGGCTCGCCCGCCGGCTCGCTGGCCGGCCAAGATAGCGCCTGCCACACCGCGACCCCGGTCGCGACCAGCGCCCACAACGCCAGCAGCGCGACCGTCACCGGACGGCCCGCGGGGCCCCGGTCGGCATCGCCCGCGCTCATTCCGATCGGGCCGGGATCACGAAATGCAGCGCCTCGCCGTCCCAGGGACAGAACTCCTGCTCGGCGGCGAAATGGCGCCGGCAGACCGGGCAGCGCCGTCCACGCTCGAGCCGGTGCCCGGACTTGGCGCCCAACCAGGCGTCTCGGAACGAGAGGATCTCGGGGCTGATCGGACGCTCGAGGTGCTCGAACGGAATCACCTCGAGCGCCGGATCCTCGGCGAGCACCAGCTGGAGCGTGCGATCTCGACCGCGCTGATGGACCTCGAGTCCGACCCGCTCCCCCGGTCGACGTTTCTCGAGCCACGACCGCAGATCATCTTCCGCGCCGATCGCCTGGCCGTCGAACGAGGCGATCCGGTCACCCCGATCGAGACCGGCAACGTAGAGCGGTGTGCCCTCGATGGTGCCCTCGTCGAGCACCACCGCGCCGTCGACGTACGAGAAGCTCAGCGGTCCCATCCATGCCATGCCTGGTCGTGCCTGGCGGAGCACCAGTCCGGCCGGCAGGAGGAGCCGCCGGAAGTCCGGCAGTTCACGACCCGCCACGTAGCGATCGAAGAACTGCTCGGCGAAGTCCGGATCCTCGGCCACCTCGGCGACGACCTCACGCAGGTCGGCGTCGGTGTACGGCGTCTCTTCGCGGCCGCGCCGTCGCCACGCCAGCGCCATCACGCCGTCGAGCCCGAGTGGCGCGCGCTGGCGCAGCTCCAAGTCGAGTGCCAAGCCCAGAACCGAGCCAAAGGCGTAGTAAGAGAGAAACGTGTTGTCCGAGTTCGTAGGGTCCGTCCACGACGCCGCGTCGACAAATGGGGCGAGCTCACTCATCTCGATCGCAGAACCGTGACGCCGCCCCGGTGCTGTGACCACCCCAGAGAGGCCTTCCGACAGGCGGCTCGCGAATCGGTCGAGCGACACGATGCCGGCGCGCTTCAGGATCAGGTTGGCGTAGTAGCTGGTGACGCCCTCGCCAAACCACAACTCGCCGGCCTGGTTGGCGCGCTCGAAGTCGAAGGGCTCGAGACTCCGCGGTCGCAGGCGCTCGATGCTCCAGGCATGAAAGAACTCGTGCGCGATGGTCGACAGCGGCGGCACGAAATCGTCTTCGAGGGACGAGCCGCGAGTGATCACAGTCGAGTTGCGGTGCTCCATGCCGTCGCCCGCGCACCACGGCAGGAGATCGAGCAGGAAGGTGTAGACGCCGTCGTCGAAAGTCGGCGGTTCACCGAACACCGCGATCTCCTCGTCGACGATCGCCGCGGTGAGATCGGCGAGCACATCGGCGTGCTCGGTCGACGCCTGGTGGTGGAGCGCGATCCGCACCCTCTGACCGGCCGGCGCCGCGCTGGCCGCCGGCGTTGCGCTGGCCGAAGGCAGCGTTCCGCTGCCCGAAGGCAGCGTTCCGCTGCCCATCGGCCACTCGCGGACCCAGTGCTCTCCAATCTCGAGCGGACTGTCGAAGAAGTGTTGCAGGTCGCGTGCCGCGAAGGATTCGCGGGCCGCGAGGGAACCGTCGGCCGAGCCCTCGGGCAGCTGGGTCGCCACCCGCCAGCCGGGAACCGGATCGACCAGGACCCGCACTGGCCGCGCTTCCTGGCCGCGCGCCCAAACGAAGGTCGCTGGTGCGTTGAGATGCGCGTGGCTGAGATCGATGGCGTTGTAGGTGCCGTCGCAGAGGTCGCCGTACACGGTGTAGCCAAAGACGACGGTGCCGTCGTGAGTTGCCACCGTCCACTGGTAGGGGCTCGAACGAATCGCGGCGAGCGCGCGCCCGGCGTCATCGACGACCGCGACGTCGTAAATGTTCTTCGCGAATTCGTGGAGCGCGTAACGGCCCGGCGACGACCGGCTGATCACCAGCTCGAGCGGCTCCTTGCCGAGGTCGCGAAACGTCGCGACCACCCTGGCCTCGTGGTGCGCCCGGTTCTCCAGCGAGATTCGGTATTCCACCGGCGACTTCGGCGATGCCGGCGACTTCGGCGCCACGGACCACGACGGCGCGATGGCGCTCATCGCGATCGGGATCGCGAGCAGAAGAGTGCGGATCGCGGTCATGAGAGCGGATGGCCGAGCCGCGGTCAGTGTAGCTCAGGCCCCCGAGACGCCCAGCGAGCGGCGAATCGTGGTGCACGCGAGCCCGACCAGAAAGATCGCAAGGGTACCGACAACGATCGTCAGGTTCGTGTGGAGCGCGCTACGCAGCATCCCGGCGGACTCGGGAAGCCGCGGCGACAACGTCATCCACAAGATCGCGATCACCCCGATGGTGACCGCGATCGCCGCCTCGACCCGCGCCGCCCGCCGCACCAGCATGCCAAGCAGGAAGAGCCCCAGGAGTCCACCCGCAAACGCCCCAGACAGCGTCCACCAAGCGTCGAGCAGGCTTTTCACCCCGATCATCGCCAGCGCCGCACCGGTGCCGAGGATGCCGACGCCGACGGTCGAACAGCGTAGCGCGCGCAGCGACACGCCGTCGGCGGCGTCGGCGAGGCGCCGGCTCAAAAGGTCGGCGTGGATCACGGTCGCCGAGCTGTTGAGGCTGGTGTCGATGCTGCTCATCCCCGCCGCCACCAGCGCCGCCACCAAGAGGCCGGTCAGGCCGGGCGGCAGGCGGTGGACGATGAAATAGGGGAATGCGCGGTCCGCCACAGCGGCGAGCTCCGCCGCCGAGCCGACACCGGCCGGCGAGCCGGCTTCGGCCTCTGGGATTGCCGTCAGCAGCGAGCTCCACAGCTCGGGCTGGGCTCGGAAGTCCGCGTAGAGCGCGGTGCCAATCCAGAAGAACAGCATCGAGATCGGCAGGTAGAGCAAGGCCGCGAGCCACACCGAACGCGCCGCCTCGCGCTCGCCGCGGGCGGCGTGGTAGCGCTGGACGTAACTCTGGTCGATCCCGAAGTTGTTGAGGTTGATGAACAGCCCGTAGACCAGTACCACCCAAAACGTCGACGCGCCGAGGCCGGCGCCGTAGCTGCCGAGGCTGAGTTTGTGATCGGCGACCGCGATGTCGAGCGTCCGGCCGAGACCCCCCGGCATGTCCAACGCCAGTGAGGCCACCACGATCAGCGCCCCGGCGACCAAGATGAAGCTCTGGACGACGTCGGTCCAGATCACCGCCTCGATGCCGCGCAGGGTGTAGAAGATCACCACTCCGCCGGTGATCACGATGATCCAAGCCGGGTCGACGCCGGTGAGCGGAGACAGCACCAGCGCGATGCCGAACAGGATGGTGCCGACTCGCGCCAGCTGGGTCAGCAAGTAGCAAACCACCGCGTAGACCCGCGCCCAGCGCCCGAACCGGCGCTCGAAGTGGGTGTAGGCGGAGACCTCGCCGCTGCGCCGAAAGAACGGCACGAACCAGCGCACGGCAATCCACGCCGCGAGCGGCAGCGACAGGCTGAAGACGAACGAGTTCCAGTCGGTGCCGAAGGCCTTGCCGGGGACTCCGAGAAAGGTGTTGCTGCTCAAAAAAGTGCCAAACAGCGACAGGCCCACCGCCCAGCCTGGCAGCCGGCCGCTGGCGGCAACGAAGCCGTGGAGGGTGCGGCCGCGGCCCGCGAAGCGCGCGCCGAGCACAGCGATGCCGAGCAGGTAGACGACCAGCACCGCGAGATCGATCGGACGCAGGATGTTCATGGTGTCGAGTGCGCCGCTCACAAGACTCTGGCCAACTCAGAAACGATCGGCAGGCCAGAACGAGAACCGCTGCTTCGGCAGGACGCGCTCGAGCAACGCGACCTCGTCGAGAGCGGGATCGAGGCCAAATCGCACCGCCACGTCGCCGGGGCGCAACACCCGCAGCATCCAGGTCGGCGGCGGCGATGCGCTCTTCCACTGCCGCTCGTGCACCTCGAGACCAAGACGCCCGAGCGCTTCGGCGACGCCTGCCTCCACGGCGACCGGAATCTCGAGACTCGAGCCGCCCTCGGTGCGGACGTGACCGGCCGCGGCAGCGAACAAGCTCGCCAGCGGCTCGGGATCGTCGGGCGCCCTGCCCCACTCGAGCGCCTGCCACCGGCCGTCAAGATCGGCGAACCTCAGGTAGGCTCGTACCAATTCGCCTCTACGCACGACCCAGAACAACTCGTCGGGATCGCCGGCGAGCGCGAGGCTCCCCTGCCAGTCGCGCTCGTTGCGAACCACAGTGCCGTCACGCTCCCGCCCGTACTCCACTGCGAGCCGGCGCACCGCCGCGAGATCACGCGTCGGCTCGAAGGGCTCGATCTCTGGAGCGACCGAGCCGACGTCATCCGAGGCGGCGACGAGCCGCCACTTACGCGCACTCCACGGACGCCAGCCGAGTCGGCCATACCAATCGAGACGCGTCGCGAGCAGCATCGACAGCTCGAAACCGCGATCCCGCAGGTCGGTGACCGCTGCCGCGAGCAGGCGTTCGGCGATGCCGCGGCGGCGAAACTCCGGCTGCGTGA
>JAQBHE010000225.1:0-4722 GCA_032128015.1 Holophagae bacterium | reverse complement strand
TCGGCGATCAGGTCGACCTCGTCCGGGGTGCGAGCGAGCACCAGCCCGAGGCGCGTGAGGTCCTTGATCTCCCGCGCTGCCTTCTGGGCGCCGCGCCGGTACTCGATCACCAGCTCAATCGACGATCCGGCGCGCAGCCGTTTGCCGGCGGCCTCCGGCAACAGAGTCGGGACGTCGCCGGGGAGCCACTGGCCAAGGAATCTCGACCGCGATGGCATCGGGCGCATGCGGGTCGGAACCGGCTGCTCGCGGAATGGATCGTAGGGAATTTGGACTTCGAGCTCGAGGCTCTCGGCCAAGGCGCCTTTGGGATCGTGGATCCAGGCGGTGATGCGGTGGATCGCTTCGTCGGCCTCGGGGAGGAACTCGAAGCCGGTGATCCAGGTGTCTTGCGCCAGGTCGAGCGGCATCAGCGATCGCTGCTCGCCTCGAGCGGCGCCGGCCGCCAATGTGTATGGCTCGGGCGGCTCGACGACGATGCCCGGGGCGCCGAGACGCCAGGCGCCGGCTGCGAACTCGGGTGGCGCCGGCAGATTTCGGCGAGGACCCTGGGGGGCGCCGCCGCGAACCCAGGCGACGATCGTGTCGCGCTCCTTGGCGGTCAAGCGCCGAGCGTTGGCGAACACGCCGTATCGCGGGTCGGCGTCCCACGGCGGCATCCTGCCGGTGAGGATCTCTTCCTCGATCGCAGTCGCCCAGGCGCGGGCGCCGGGCTTGGAATCGGTGCCGTAGATCGTGAAGTCGGCGTAGCTCGGCGCGATCCCGTTCGGACTGTGGCAGGGCATGCAGCGCTGGCGCACGATCGCCCGGACGTCCTCGCTCCAGGTGATGTCGGTGGTGATCCGGGTATGACCCCAGGCCGCTGCGGCGACCAGCGAGCCGAGAGCGACCAGCGCCAGCCGACGCGCGATCGCGCACGAGGTGCCGCGAACTTGGGGACGATCGGTGGTCGGAGAGAGGTTCATCGAGAGGAACGATCCGGGACGAGTATGGTACCAAGGCCTCGCGCCGCCGCCGTTGGGCGGGGTAGGTGGGCGCTCAGGAGCCGAAGCCGCTGCCGAGACTGAGGTCGCCCTCGGCGCTGGCGCGGAACAACGCCGCGAACGGCAAACCGCGGGCGCGGATCCTCTCGGCGCCGCCGGCCTGACGGTCCAGCACCGCCGCGACCGCGATGACCTCGCAGCCCGCCGCCTGCACCGCGTCGATCGCCTCCAAGGTCGACCCCGCGGTGGTCACCACGTCGTCGACCACCGCCACTCGCCGGCCGGCGACCACCAGCGGCCTGCCGTCCGGGTGCCACGAGGCGTCGATCCGCGTCTGGGTGCCGTGACCCTTGGCGTCGCGGCGCACCGCGAAGCCGTAGATCGGCTGGCCAGCCTCGTCGCTGGCGATCGCCACCGCGGTCGCGAGGTACACCGCACCGAGGGCGAGCCCGCCCACCGCTTCGATGTCGCGATCGCGCAGCAGCGCAAACAGCGCCCGACCGCACAGCCGGGCGCCGCGCGGCGACAGCACGGTCGCCTTGGTGTCGCAGTAGTACTGGCTCCTCTGCCCCGAGGTGAGGGTGAAGTCGCCGCGCAGAATGCTTTGGCGAGCGAGGATCGCCCGCAGCTCCTCGATCTCGGTGCTGGGATCGGGCGAGGAGGGCGGTTTTGTCATGGCTGGATTCATGGCCCGGCGATGATACCGATGCCGGATGGGCGCGCGGTCATAATCCTTAAGTCCGGTACCAAGGGAGGGAGATTCGCATGGACCAGCGCAACGTCGGCATTTTGATCTTCGAAGACGTGGAGGTGCTCGACTTCGCGGGCCCCTTCGAGGTTTTCTCGCGCACCCGCACCGAGCCCGGCCCCGACTCGAGACGCAGCGACCAGGGTGCGCCGTTCCACGTCTTCACGGTCGCCCGCAGCGATGCTTCCATTCGCACCACCGGCGGCCTCGAAGTTACGCCCCATCACGGCTTCGCCGACGCGCCGCCGATCGACGTGCTGCTGGTTCCCGGTGGTTTTGGCACCCGACCGTTGATGGATGATCGCGAGGTGCTCGATTGGATCCGCGAGCGCGCCGCGGCCGCCGAGCTGGTGACTTCGGTGTGCACGGGTTCGCTGCTGCTGGCGCGCGCGGGGTTGCTCGAAGGCAAGCGCGCCACCACCCACTGGGCGGCGATCGACTTGCTGGCTCGTGAGCCGGGCGTTGTCGTCGAGCGTGACGTTCGTTTCGTCGACGACGGAGTGATCACTTCAGCCGGGGTTTCGGCGGGCATCGACATGTCGTTCCACGTCGTCGAGCGCCTGCTGGGAGCCGCGGTCGCCGACGAGACCGCACGCTACATCGATTATCCGCGAGCACGGTCGGCGGCGCTCTGAGATTCGCGGTCTTGACATTCACGGTCTGACATTCACGGTCTGACATTCACGGACTGACATTCACGGTCTGATCCACGATCACCGCGCGTAGGATTCTTCGGGCTCGTAGAGCTCGCCGTCGAGATCGGCGAGCTTGTCATTGAGGAACGCGCGGGCATCCTGGATGGCCTGGTTGTACACCGGCGCGCCCAGCTCCTTGACGAAGAAGTCGAGCAGGGTGGCGGCGCGGAACTCGCTGATCACTTCGTCGAGCTCTTCGGCGTAGAAGGCGCGCAGCGAGATCAGCATACGCTCGCGGCGCTCGTCGTCGAGCCGGATTCGCATCGGCTCTTGGTGCTTGAACGCGCTCATTGTGAACTCCACGTCTATCGGTCGAGGGCCTCGGGATGCCCGCGATCGGTGGCCCAGTCGGTGGTCGGGCGGAGGTCGGCGACCGCACCTTGCTTGACCAACAGGCGGCAGCCAGTGGCGGTCCGCGGTGCATGTACCGCTCCGGTCGGCAGTCGCAGCCAGGAACCTTCGGCGTAGACACCCTGATCGTCCTCGAAGGAACCTTCGAGCACGAGGATCTCGGCCCCGCGGGGGTGGCGCCAGGACTCGATCCGCGTCGCCGGCGCCCAGAGCTCGAGGCGGGTCGAAGCCTGGTTCTCGGGCGCGCCGGCGAGCAACTTGCGCTCGATCCCGGTGACCCCGCTCGGAGTCCAAGCGAGCGCCTGGGTGTCGATCGCAATGGTGGGTGCGTCTTCTTCGTCCGCGGGCGCCTCTTGCTGGAGCTTGACGAATAGAGTGCAGCCGTCGCGCGACCACGGCGCATGGCGAAAGCCCTCCGGGTTCACCAGGTAGGAGCCCGCGGGCCAGTCTCCTTGCTGGTCGTTGAAGACTCCCTCGAGGACCAGGATCTCTTCGCCGCCGGGGTGATCGTGCGTGGGGAAGCCTGCTCCCGGATCGAAGCGCACCAGGGACGTCACCTGACCCGATTCGGTGTCGCCAACCAGGTGCAGGCGCTTGCGCCAGACTCCAGGGCTTGGGCTCGCCGACCACGGCAGCGCCGCGGTGTCGACGGTCACCCGCCGAGCCATGTCGCCGTTGAGGTCCATCGCGGGAAGCGTATCGCGACAGCGGTTGCGGCTCCGCGCAAGCCCGGTTGCGGCTCCGCGCAAGCCCGGTTGCGGCCCCGCCAAGGCCGCGAATGGCGTGCTACGCTGCCTCGGTTTCTCCCACGGGAGACCGAAGATGTTCCAGTGTTTCGATCCGTTCGTCTCGATGGCGGCTGACCGTCCCGCTCAGCGCCGGTGCGGTCCGAGTCTCGTGACCGCTGGGTTGCTGCTGGCGGCAAGCGCGACCGTCTCGCCCGCCACCGATTGGCCCCAGTGGCGAGGTCTCGAGCGTGACGGTCGCTCCGCCGAGACCGGCCTCCTGGCCGAATGGCCAGCTGCCGGCCCTCCGCTGGCCTGGCGCGCGGAAGGCCTCGGCGCCGGCTACTCGAGCCTGGCCGTCGCTGGGGGCGTGGTATTTACCATGGGCGCCACTTCGGGCAAGGAACGGGTCCTTGCCTTCGACGCTCGCTCAGGAGAGATGTTGTGGCAGGTTCCCAACGGCCCCGAACTGCGCGATAGCCGAGGCAACGGACCCCGCGGGACGCCGACCATCGACGGTGAGCGCGTCTACGCCCTGGGCGGCAACGGCCGGCTCATCGCTTTGCGGCGCACCGACGGCGCGCTGGCGTGGTCGATCGACCTGCTCGCCGAGTTCGGCGGCCGCAACATCCAGTGGGGGATCAGCGAATCACCGCTGATCGCCGGCGACTTGGTGCTGGTGAGCCCCGGGGGGCGGGGAGCGGGGATTGCCGCGTTCGACAAGGTCTCCGGGAAGTTGGTGTGGAAGAGCCAGAGCGACCGCCCCGGTTACTCGTCGCCAATCCTCGCCAAGGTCGATGGCGTCGAGCAGGCGATCTTCTTCACCGCTGGCCGCGCGCTCGGGGTCGCAGTCAAGAACGGCCGTCTTCTTTGGGAGTACGACAAGGTGGCAAACGGCACCGCCAATGTCGCGACCCCGATCTTTTACAACGGCAAGGTCTTCCTGTCGTCGGACTACGGCACCGGCTGCGCTCTGCTGCGTCTCGGCCGCGAGCGCGCCGAGCAGGTGTACTTCAACCGTGAAATGCGCAACCACCATTCCAGCTCGGTGTTGGTCGGCGACCACTTGTACGGCTTCTCGAGCTCGATCCTGACCGCGATGGAGTTCGACACCGGCCGGGTCGCCTGGCAGGATCGCAGCGTCGGCAAGGGGTCGCTGATCTTCGCCGACGGTCTGCTCTACGCTCTCTCCGAGCGCGGCGTGGTCGGTCTGATCGAGG
>JAQBHE010000224.1:0-9625 GCA_032128015.1 Holophagae bacterium | reverse complement strand
CCAGCCTTTCGAGGTCGCCGATGGCGTGGTGATCCCTCCTGGCGACTATCGCTTCGATCGCTACCGGGTCGAGGCGAAATCGTCGCGCTCGCGGCTCCTTCAGGTCGGCGCCACGGTGTGGTTCGGTGGCTTCTACACCGGTCGGCTGACCCAGTTGGAGACCTTCGCGAACTGGGCCACGTTGGCGGGGCGACTGAAGCTCGAGCTCGAACAAGAGATCGACACCGGTGTACTTCCGGAGGGCGACTTCGTCCAACGGCTGTGGCGCTTCAAGACGGTCTACGCCTTGAGTCCCGATGCGATCTTCTCGAGCCTCGTTCAGTACGACTCGGACTCACAGGCCCTCGGCGTCAACACCGTCTTCCGTTGGACCTTTTCGCCGGGGCGGGACCTGTTCGTCGTCTGGGACCGCGACGCGATACGTCCCCTCGAGTCCGGCCCCACGAGCTTCACTCGGCTCGGTGACCAAGTGGCTGTGAAGGCGCGTTGGAACTGGCGGTGGTAGATCGGTAGTCGGTGACCAGCCTGGCGCCGACCTTCCCTCTCGCGCTCGGTGCGATGAAACGACCGCGCCTCCTTTGGCGTATGGACGGATGACGGTCTGTGCGAATCGGGTCGAAGGAGAGCCTCGCTGTTGGCGTCGGCGCTGATCGACATCGGGCTCGGAGACTCAGCACCTCGAGAGGAACTGTGATGAGCGATTTGATGCGCGATCTCCGATACAGCATCCGGATGCTGGTGAAGAGCCCGGTGTTCACGGTGTCTGCGGTGCTGACCCTGGCCCTCGGGATCGGCCTCAACGCCGCGACCTTCTCGGCGGTCCACGGCATCTTGATGCGACCGCTGGGCGGTGTTGCGGCGCCGGAGAAGCTGGTCCAGATCTATCGCCAGTGGCCGGGCATGGACTACGGATCGGTGTCGATCCCGCACTTCCAGGACTTGCGCGACCGCTCGGGCGAGGTGTTCGACGCGGTGGCGGCCTACTACTTCACGCCGATGTCGTTGGCGGTGGACGGACGCAGCGAACGGCTCATGGGCATGTTGGTGAGCGCCAATTTCTTCCAGACCTACGGCGTCACGCCGGCGCTCGGCCGGGTGTTCCTGCCGGGAGTCGAGGACCGCGGGCCCGGCGCGCATCCGGTGGCGGTGCTCGGACACAGTTTCTGGCAGACCCGGTTCGGGTCGGACCCCGGAATCGTCGGCCGCACCATCGTGCTCAACGGCCGCCCGTTCGACGTCGTCGGGGTCGCGCCGGCGGACTTCCGCGGGCCGGTCAGCTTCGCATCGATTCCGCTCTACGTGCCGCTGATGATGCAGCGTGAGATCCAGCCCGGAATCAACCTGATCGAGTCGCGGGGCAACAACATGATGACCGGCATCGGCCGCCTCGCCGACGGCAAGACCGTCGAGGACGCGCGCCGGGTGATGGACGCCATGCTCCTGCAACTCCGGGAGGAGTATCCCGACGACTACGACGATCAGGTGGGAACCACCCTGGTGCTCCAGAACGAGGCCGGGCTCCATCCCACCTTCCGCAACGCCCAGGTGGGGATGAGCACGGTGATGATGGCGGTGGTGGGCCTGCTGCTGCTGATCGCCTGCGTCAACGTTGCCAACTTGTTCCTCGCTCGGTCTCGCGAGCGCCGCCGCGAGATGGGCGTGCGGTTGAGCCTGGGCGCCGGACGCTGGCGAATCATCCGGCAGCTGCTGACCGAGAGCTTCCTGTTCAGCATTCTCGCCGGGGTTGCAGGTCTGGGTCTGGCGCGAGTCGCGGTCGGCTTCTTGAGCGCGGTACGACCACCGATCGACGGTCCCTGGGACTTTGCGGTCGACATGGACAACACCGTTCTGCTGTTCACCCTGGTGGTCTCGCTGGCTACCGGACTGCTGTTCGGTCTGGTCCCGGCGCTCCAGGCGTCGCGGCCGGACATGGTGTCGGCGGTGCGTGGGGAGTCCGACGACCGGGGCGGCGGCTCGCGGGTCAGCAGCGTTCTGGTGGTGGTCCAGGTCGCGCTGTCGCTGCTGCTGTTGATCAGCTCGGGACTGTTCCTCCGCAGCCTCCAGGGCGCCACCAAGATCGACCCGGGCTTCGAGCAGCCGAACCATCTGGTGATGGCGTCGTTGGACCCGGGGCTTCAGGGCTACGACGAGAATCGTTCGCGGGAGTTCCTCGATCGGGTGATGGAGGAGGTACTGGCTCTGCCCGAGGTCATCGCGGTGGGGATGGTCGATCAGCTGCCGCTTGGGCTCGGTGGCAGCGACCGCGGAGTCGACATCCCGGGCTACGACTTCGCCGAGGGCGAGCGGCAATCGCTCAACTACGCGAACATCACCGAGGGCTACCTCGAGGCGATGGGCACCCGGCTCATCGAGGGTCGCACCTACGGCCGTCAGGACGACGCCGCGGGGCCACCGGTAATCATCGTCAACCAGCGTTTCGCAGATCGATTCTGGCCCGGCGAGTCGGCGCTCCACAAGATCGTCGAGACCGCCGGCAAGGAACGCGAGGTGATCGGCGTGGTCGAGACCGGCAAGTACCGTAGTCTGGGCGAGGTCGCCACCGAGTTCATGTACTTGCCGCAGCGCGAGCGCTTCAAGTCAGGGATGTCCCTGGTCGCGCGAACGCCCTCCGACCCGCAGGCCCTGCTCCAGACCTTGCGCAACACGGTGCGAGGGCTCGACGCCGACATGCCGCTGTTCGACGTGCGCACCATGGAAGACCACATGGGGATCGCGTTGATGCCGGCGCGTCTCGGCGGCATCGTGCTCGGCCTCTTCGGGCTGCTCGGGCTGACGCTGGCTGCGGTCGGGATCTACGGAGTCATGGCCTATTCGGTGGCTCGCCGCAGGCGCGAGCTCGGGATCCGAATCGCTCTGGGCGCCGATCGAGGAACGGTGCTCAAGCTGGTGCTCGGTCAGGGGATGCGTCTGGCTCTGATCGGCACCGGTCTTGGTCTGGTGGCGGCGCTGGGCGCTGCACAACTGGTGAAGGGTCTGCTCTACAACACCAACGCCCTCGACCCGGTGGCGTTCGTGGGAGTGCCTGTGGTGTTGGTGGCGGTGGCTCTGCTCGCGGTGTACCTGCCGGCGCGCCGCGCCGCCGGGGTCGAGCCGATGAAAGCGCTGCGCGCAGACTGAGGGCGAGGCCGGCTGCTTGCGCGGTCGAGGTTCCGGACGATCCAGCCACCGGAGATCCGGTGGACCGCGGTGGCCGGCCCATCACGGGTCTGTGTTTCGTCTTGGCCTCAGTCGAAGATCGATTCGTAGAAACGGTAGAGCGGCAACATCGAGGCGGCAGCCAGCATGTGCCACAGGGCATGACCCTGGATCACGTGGTTGTCGGGATTGCACCACGTGCGAGTGAGGTCGAGAAACGAGAAAGCGCCGGCGCCAGCAAGCAGTGCTAGAGCCAACCAGAAGGGACCGTAGGACGGAGAGTCGGCGCGGCGGTAGCGACACGCCGCCTCGGTGACGACGATCCCGAGGATCAAGGCGGCGACGAGGGGTTGGATGGCGAGTTCCTGCGAGCGCAGGAGGAACACCAACCCGGTGCCCGACGCGATGACCGTCGCCCAGGTGAGGCCAACGCTCGTTGCGCGGAGACGCTTCAGGTTGAGGGCCAACGGCAGGCCGAGGAAAACGAACATCCCGACGAAGTCGAACACTTGGAAGAAGAACGTATTCGAGGCGTGGTAGATGAAGGAGAACAATCCGACCACCAGCGCGCTCGGCGCGAACCCACGGATCAACGAGTGGACCTGGCGCTCGTGCGACCAGCGCCAGAGGATGAGCGCCGCGATGACGTAGAACAGGTTGGACCACGTGTTGGCTGGCTCGACGATCCAGCTGCAGCGGGGGGCTTCGCACCAATCGATGTTCGGCAGTCCCCAGAGGCTGAGCTCGTACCACGGGCAACCGGGGTCGATAGGCGGCACGGTCATCGGAGGACTCGGGCTGGGTTGGTGCCAGAGGAACGGGAGGTGGCGGTCGCGGTCGACATAATCGGGATGTACACGATCGCGATCTGGATGACCATTGATTGAGAGGCTCAGTCTGTCATGCGATTCGGCGCATGACCGCAAAGGGGGTGAGCTGCGATCTGGGTCCGCTATGCTGGCGCTGTTGCGCCCCGGAGGTTTGCCGAACGGCTTAGGTCACGCGGGCGATGGGAGGGGAAACACCGTGGCGCTCGACGAACTCCTGGGACTCAGTCTGATCGACCTCACGCGGCGGCTCGAGCACCGCGAGGCTTCGCCGGTGGAGCTGATGCGAACCGTGCTTTCGCGCATCGAGGACACCCACGCGGACTTGAACGCGGTGGTGTCGCGCCGGCCCGAGAAAGAGCTCTACGCCGAAGCCGAAGAGTCAGAGCGCAGACTCGCTGAAGGCGCCGGGCGACCCCTCGAAGGGATCCCGTTCGGGGGTCAAGGATCTCGAAGACGTGAAGGGGATGGTGACCTCGTTCGGGTCGGTGCCGTTCGCCAAGAACGTCGCCGCCCAAGACTCGACCCAGGTCGCGCGTCTACGCGCCGCGGGAGCGATCCCGGTCGGCAAGACCAACACCCCCGAGTTCGGCTTTACCGCGATCACCAAGAACCCGCTGTTCGGGGCCACGCGGTCGCCCTGGGACCTCGGCCGCTCCCCGGGGGGCTCGAGCGGCGGTTCTGCCGCGGCGCTCGCCGGCTGCGTGTTGCCGTTGGTCACCGCGAGCGACGGCGGCGGCTCGATTCGGATCCCGGCGAGCTTCACCGGCGCCTTCGGTCTCAAGCCCAGCCACGGCCGGGTGCCGCGAGGTCCCGCCGAAGCCTGGGACTACCCGGCGATGTCGGTCTACGGTCCGTTGACCAAGACGGTCGAGGATGCGGCACTGTTTCTCGACTTGGTGGCGGGGCCTTCGCCCTGCGACCCCTTCAGCCTGCCCGAGCCGGAGCTGTCGTTCCTCGACTCGGTGCGCAAGCCGCTGCCCGACAAGCTACGCATCGCCTACTCGCCGGACCTCGGCTATGCCGCGGTCCAAGACGACATCGCGGCGGCGGTCGAAGCGGCGGCCGTGGTATTCGCCAAGCTCGGTCACGAGATCGAGACCATCGCCGGCGGTCCGCCTGATCTGTCCCGGCTCTGGGGATCAGTCGGTCGGTTCCACCAGGCCGGCCTGCTCCAAGAGGTGATCCGCGATCGCCCGCAAGACATGACCCACAGCTACGTCCGCGGCCTGCAGCGCGCCGGCGAGATGACTCCCGAGGCGTGGGGGCAGGCGGCGCGCGAGCGCTCGCTGCTCAACAACTGGTGCGCCGAGCTGTTCGGTCGCTACCACCTGTTGATCACACCCACCGTGCCCTACGACCCGCCACCCGCGCGTGGTCCGTTCCCGTCGGAGATCGGCGGCAAGTCGCTACCCCCGGTCGGGGTCGCCGCATTCACGATTCCGTTCAACCTGTCGTGGCATCCGGCGGCGACGGTGCGCGCGGGGTTGTCGGCGGCCGGGCTGCCGATCGGCCTTCAGATCGTCGGCCGCCGTCACGACGACGCTTTGGTTCTGCAGGCGGCACGCGCCTTCGAGCAGGAACGTCCGTGGCATCCGCAGTGGCCAGTGGCGTGGAAGTCGCTGGAGGGGTAAGCGACCGTCGGTGATCGTCCAATACGAACCCAGTGGATCTCGAGGAGAACTGTTTATGGCTGGTCTGGAAGCACACTATTCGGCCCACGATATCGAGGCGAGAATCCTGGCGGCCCTCCGTGCGGCCGGATTGAATCCCGAGCAACGCGTGTCGCCCGAGGAGCTGGGGGCATTTGATCATTTCCACACGGGCGGACTCCGCGCTTCACGCGAGTTGCTGGAGCTGGCGCGGATTCGGGCCGAAGACCACGTTCTCGATATTGGAGCCGGGCTGGCCGGTTCTGCCCGGCTGCTCGCTTCCGCTCTCGGCTGTCGCGTCGACTGCCTCGAATTGTCGTCCGATTTTTGCACCGGAGCGGTACTGCTGAATCGGCTTACCGGCCTTGACGGCCGAATCGAAGTGCACAAGGGCAGCGCTCTCGACCTGCCATTTGCCGACGATTCGTTTGATGTCGTCTGGATGCAAAATGTCGGCATGAACATCGCGGACAAGCGGAAGCTCTACGAGGAGATCTACCGAGTCCTCGAGCCGGGTGGCCGGTACGCTTTCCAGGAGATGGCCGCTGGGGAAACGGCCACATCCTATTTCCCGCTTCCGTGGGCCACCGACCCTGCCGATAGCTTTCTTGTCTCCGCCGAAGAGATTCGCTCGGTTCTCCACGAGAGCGGATTCATCGCCGAGCTCTTCGAGGATACGAGCGACGCTCACCTGAGCAGGACTACCGCAGAATCGACACCGAGTCCGCTGACCTTGGGGGTGTACGTCGACAATCTCGCGGAGAAAGCCGGAAACGCGCGGCGCAGTCTTCAGGATGGCCAGATCCGGCTTGTCAGAGGTGTCTTCCGGGTGGAGTGAGTAGCCGAACGGTCGACGCTCCGCCGCGGGAAGTGCGCGGAAAGAGCCAGGCTACCGGAGAGACAGTAGGAGTCGGCCGACGTCTGCACGCTGGTTGGCAAGGTGCGACCGCGGCTCATCGGCAGAGCGTCCTCGGCGGGGAGCGAGGCCCATTAGCTAGCGCTCGTAGACTCCGGTTTCTGCTTCGCCTGCAGCGGCGGTAGCTCGACGAACTCGCCGGGTCGCTTCTGGGCGTTGGCGGTCATCGCCTCGACGATCTCGTCACGCTGGAGCATGCTGGCGTTCCAGATCCCGATGTAGTCGAGGGCGTCCTCGGTGGAGTGATCGCGCGAGTACTGGATCATCCGCTTGCAGCCGTAGATCGCGAGCGGCGCCTTGGCGGCGATCTCGCTCGCGATTCCCATCACCCCTTCGAGCATCGTTGCCTGGTCCGGGTAGATCCGATTGACCAGCCCGACCGCTTGCGCCTCGGCCGCCTGCATTCGACGACCGGTGTAGGCGAGTTCGCGCGCGATGCCCTCGGGGATCAGCTTGACGATCCTCGGGAAGGTGCCGACATCGGCGGTCATGCCGATGTTGGTCTCGAAGATGGTGAAGAAGGCGTCGGCGGTGGCGTAGCGCAGGTCGCAGGCGGTGGTGAGGTCGACACCGCCGCCGATGCAGCCACCCTGAATCGCGGCGAGCACCGGCACCCGACATTGCTCGAGGGCCGAGAACGAGCGTTGCATGCGGGTCACGGTGTCGTAGAAGCGGGCGCCGCGTTGGACTTGTGCTCTCTTCTGCGCTCCGGGATCGCCGTTCGTCGCACCGGTGACCGAGCCGTCGCCGAACGCCGAGACGTCGAGCCCCGAGGTGAAGTGGGGTCCCTGCGAGGAGATGACGATCACGCGGGCCTTGGCGCCGGCGTCGATCTCGCGGACGATCTCCGGGAGCTCGTCCCAGAACTCGGCGATCATGCTGTTTCGCTTCTCGGGGCGGCTCAAGACGATGTGGGCGATCTTGCGATCGATCGAAACCTCGAAACACTGGTAGGACATGTGTTGTTCTCCGAAGACGATGGCGGGGTCGATGCGGAACGGCAACCGCGAATGAATGTCGAGTATAGATGGACCACGCGAAGACCCCCGGCCGCCGTGGTGGTCTACGTCCCTCCTTCGCGCCAGGTCAGGAGCTTGCCTCCCTGGCCCATCAGCAGCGTGCCCGAAAATACCCGCAGCCGCCAAGGCTCGAGCCGGAGCGCGGCGAACTTCTCCGAAGTCGGGCTGTCCCAGGCGGGGATGATGGCCGGGTCATAGCCGACCGGGCCTGGGCCGTTCTTGAACCGATCCCACAGCTCGATGCGTGTTTCGTCGTCAAACGCCCAGGCGGCGCGACATTCGGCGACGCAGGTATCTTGAGAAGGCGCCCAATAGTTGACCGATAGGTACGGGCTCGCTTCGAGATGAGCGCGCTTGGTCGGTGTCGGCGAGGTGGCGATCCAGCCGATCAGTCTCTCGCCGTCCCACTGCCAGATCGGATGCAGCACGCGCGAGCGCGGCCGGCCCTTCTTGTCGACCGTCGCGGCGCTCGCCCACACGATCCGATGGGCCATCTCGACGAACACCGGTGCGATCGTGGTGAGGTTCTCCATGTCGTGTTGCTCCCTTCGAATGGACGATCGTAGGCGCTCCGTGCAGCATCGTCCACCGGTGGTCTGGTCGGCACTGGTGACGTGGCGGTCCGCGGCGAAAGTGCCTATGCTGTCGAATCGCGCAACCGTTCGCTCATGCGCCCGTACTCACGGGCGAGGCCACCACTCGAGATGCGAAGGAGCCGGACTGTGAAACACGAGCTCACCCGCCGCCATCTTTTGGCAGCCCCGATTCCGCTCGGCGCGGCCGCCCTTCTCGGCCTCCCATCCTCGGCAGCTGCTTACGATGATGTCGACCATCCCTACCCCGGCTTTCCCGCACAGGCCCGGCCCCGGGTGCGGGAGATGGTGCTCCACGCGCACACCAACCTCGACCGGGTGAAGGAACTCCTCGGCGAATCGCCGGCGCTCGCCAACGCCGCGATGGACTGGGGATTCGGTGACTGGGAGACTGCGATCGGGGCTGCGTCGCACATGGGTCGACGCGACATCGCCGCGGCTCTCCTCGAAGCCGGTGCGCGACCCGACATTTTCACTCACACCATGCTCGGTCATCTCGAGGCGGTACGCGCGGCGATCGAGGCGTCGCCCGGGCTGCAAAAGATCCCGGGTCCCCACGGCATCACCATGCTCTCGCATGCCAAAGCGGGTGGCGACGGTTCCAAGGCGGTGGTGGCCTATCTCGAGAAGCTCGGTGACGCCGACAACTCGCTCGAGTCGAAACCCACCCCGGTTCCGCTCTCGACCTACGCAGGCGCCTATCGCCACACTGGTGACGCCAGGTTCGAGATCGCGGAGAAGAACGGGCGTTTGTTTTTCCAGCAGGCCGACGACTTTCCGCGAGCGCTGTTTCACTTGGGGGATCACGAGTTCCACGCGGTAGCGCGCTCGGTGCGGCTACGGTTCTACGTGGGCGAAGGGGCCATCACCAAGCTGGAGATCTTCGATCACTCCCTGCTGGTCACCGCGACGCCGGCTTGATCGAGAGTTAGCGGCGGACCCCGGGCGTCCGATCGTCTTTGCGCGAATGCTGTTGGCGGTTCGAGGCGTCCTTCCACAGCCGTCGGCCGCCTGAAGTCGGTCGGTACCTTCGGAGGGGAACGGCGGTGGTTGTTCGATCCGCGGATAATCCGGATGAGGCTTCCGAGGAGGGCGGGGGGGCTTCGACACGCCGTCATCCGGGCTCGACTCGATAGGCGCGCAGTACCGGATTCAGCCACGCCACGAGGGCGACGACGACCAGGGCGCCGACCCCGCCGCTGACCACCGCGAACGTCGGCGAGGTCAGCGCCGCGACGAAGCCGGACTCGGCGGCGCCGAGCTGGTTGGAAGCGCCGATGAAGATCGAGTTGACCGCGCTCACCCGACCCCGGAGCCGGTCCGGGGTCGCCAGTTGGATCGCGGTGCCACGCATCACCATGCTCATGTAGTCGGCCATGCCGGCGACCATGTAGGCCGCGACCGAAAGCGGGAAGGCGCGCGAGAGCCCGAACACGATCGTCGCGACACCGTACACGGCCAC
>JAQBHE010000223.1:0-3330 GCA_032128015.1 Holophagae bacterium | reverse complement strand
AATTGCACTTGTGGCAGCACGCTGGCACTCACCACATCGGAAATGCCGAACGCACAAAGACTGGAACTGCTGTCGTGGGTGAAAACCGAGACCGATGCTCGTGGCATCACCGCGTCGGACCTGCTGGACCATCTGCGGGACAGGGTCCGTGCTCGCGTCCTGGATTCCATCTCCAATCCCTAACCGGACAATCTCAAAGAACGCTGCCACACACTTCGAGCGGGAAGAGCGCCAATGGCGCCTCGGAGGCGCAGCTTGGGCGTCTCGGACCGCTTGTCAGGCCCGAAATCGATCGCCGAACGGCTCGCGGCGGCGCTTGGCGTCGCCGTTTCGATCACCGACTGCCGTTCTCGGCGCCGCCAAGCACACCTCGACCAGCTCCAGCCTCATCCGGAGACTCGACGCTGGCGATCTGCTCGCCGCGGACAGCGGCCGCGTCAGTCTGGGGCGCGCGCGTTCGCCGTAAGGGCACGTAGCCTCCCGGCGGACGGAAGGAGCCTTCGGGGAACGGCACGTCGAACGCTCCGCTGCGAAATGCTCGCGACGCCGCGGCGTAGGCATCGACGAACAGCCGACTATCGCCCTTGTCCCTTATCCCTCACCGGCGATGCAACTCTTCGAGCTCCTCGAGGGTGCGCGGCCAGTCCGAGCGCAACAGGCGCGACAGAGCGCGGTCGGCGAGCAGCTTGCCGCCGGTCTGGCAGCGCGCGCAGTAGTTGCACTCGTTGGCGGCGTAGACGATGCGCTGGACCGGGGCGCTGCAGTCCGGGCACGGCTTGCCGAAGCGGCCGTGTACCGCCATGCCTTCGCGAAACGCGGTGACCTTCTCGGGGAAGCGCACGGCCGCTTCGGCGCGCAGGCGCTCGGTCCACGACTCGAGCACCTCGACGCAGGCGTGGTAGAGGCGCTCGGTCTCCTCGTCGTCCAGTCGGCTGGTCCAGCGCAGCGGCGACAGCCGCGCGCGGTGGAGGATCTCGTCGCTGAACGCATTGCCGATGCCGCTGAACAACCTTGGATCGGTGAGCGAGCGCTTGAGGGTGTGGTTCTCCGACTGGAGTGCCGGCCGAAAGTCTTGGAGACTCGATTCCAACACTTCGAGACCGCCGCGGTCGTGGCTCGCGAGCTCGGTCTCCCCCGCCACCACGTGGAGCGAGGCGCGCTTCTTGGTGCCGGCTTCGGTGAGCAGCAACGAGCCAGACGCGAAATCGAAAGCGGCCAGGCGATTGCGCTGCCCGAGCTTCACCGGCTCGGACGCCGGCTGGTACCAGTGCAGCCGGCCGGCGATCATCAAGTGGAGCACCAGGAAGCGCTCGCCTTCGACACCGATTGCGATCCGCTTGCCGAGCCGCCGCACCGAGGTGACCTTGGCACCCTCGAGCTCGGCCGGCCGCGGGCTCACCGAGCGCAGCAGGAACGGACTCTTGATCCGCACCCCGACCAGCGGCTGGCCGAGGGTGCGCTCGGCGATCGCCTCGACGTAGACCACAACGTCGGGGAGCTCGGGCACCGAGGCTAACTCCGCGAAGGCCCGCGCGCCGAGGCGGCGCGCGCCTCGACCGCACGGCGTAGCGCCCGCGCTTCCTCGAGCACCCGCGCCGCGGCCGCGAGCGCCGGAGATGCGCCCTCGGCAGCCGCCGAACCCGCGGCAGAGCCCCTGTGATCGGCGTGGTCGCTGTGATCCCCGGGATCGCCGAGACCGGCGTCCCGGTGATGCGCCAGCTCGTCGCGCAAGCGGTCGCGCAACCCGTGGGCGTCGTCGATGGCACGAAAGCGCCCGATGTGGAGTGGCGAGCCGCGCTGCCTGTCGTGACGCTCGCCCGACGAGCCGCCGCCGGCAGTGCTGACCTCGAGGTCGGCGATCCCCAGCAGCTTCTGGATCGGCCCCTGGCGCACCTCGAGGTTCTGGATGTTGGCGACGGTCATCGTCTGCTCGCGCACCGACCACAGTCCTTCGCGGATTCGCAGGCTCTCAGCACTCACCATGTACCAGCGCATCTCCCACGCCAGCTTGAGCAGCGTCCCCGAGATCAGCAGCTGGGCGAGGAAACCGAAGACCGCCAGCACCTCGATGAGCTCGAGGAGGTCGAGGAGCGGCAGACCGAGGCTCAGCTTGCCGAGCCGGAGGTCCACCTGTTCGAGCCCGTCGAGAAACTCCCGCATGCCTGCAAAGCCCACGAACCCGAGGTTGATGCCGGTGAGAAAAGCGAAGGAAACCAGCAGGCCGAACAACGCTCCGAGTTGCCGAACCGCCCATCGGAAGCCCTGGTAGTACAGCGATCGCTCGGAAGACCGGAAGATGGTCAGGGTACCCGCGGATCCGGGAGGCGGATCGGGGCGCTCGGAGATCCGGAGCCACCGCAGCAGCAGCCTTTTCACCGCACCGGGTCTCCCGGCGACTTCGCAGCAACGGCTGGTTGCTGCGATTCCCCTCCAGCCAACAGCCCGCGGACCGCCGCGAGCTCGACCGCCACCGCCTCGAGCGCCGCTACCAAAGCGCCGTCATCGGCGAAAGACGCCGCCTCGACCGCCACGCCCATGTGGCCCGGACGACTCGAGTGGCCGGGCGCGTTACCGCCTCCGCGACGCCGTGAGGCCCCGCGCATCCGCGAGTACAAGAAGTCACGCACCAGCCCGTACTCGTGCAGACCCTCGATCGTCATCTCCGCTGAGGCCGAGCCGCTGGCAGTCTGGATCTGAACCCGACCGAGTCCGAGCCAGCGTTCGACGATGTTGCTCTGGAGGTGGATGTCCTGGATTCGCGCGTAGGTGAGGCTGATCTCACGCCGGAACAGGATTCCCCATTTCATCGACACCCCCTCTTCGTCGAAGCGATAGTGGAGGGTGTGGTAGCGGAAGTACAGCGGCACCAGAAGAATCGGAAAGAACGGGCCGAGGAGCAGCGAGGTCAGCAAGTAGTAGCGAAACAGCGCGCGGTCGGGCCGGGTGAGCGCGAGCACTCCTTCGAGCGCGCGCTCATCGGCGACCAGCGCGGGCGGTATCGCGCTCACCCCCTCACCGCCTCACCCCAGCACCCGCTCGATGAGACTCAACGCCCAGTCGAGGTCGGCGCGCTCGATCACCAGCGGTGGCGCGAAACGCACGACGTGGGTATGGGTCTCCTTGCACAGCAAGCCCTCGGCCATCAGCTGCTCGCAGTAGCGCCGCGCGCCACCCGCATGCTCGTGGAGCTCGATGCCGATCCACAGACCGCGACCGCGCACCTCCTTGACGAGCTTCGAGCTCATCCGGCGCAGACGGTCGAGCGCGTCCGAGCACTTCCGCGCCGCCGTGCGACTTGGCGCGGAACTTTTCGTCGTCATCGCGAACTGG
>JAQBHE010000222.1:0-6337 GCA_032128015.1 Holophagae bacterium | reverse complement strand
CGCTAATCGCCCCCTCGCCGGCGCTCGCGCAACGACAAGAAGGCTGGAAGCAAGGTGACCGCCACCAACGCGGTGGCGAGCGCGCCAATGATCGCGACAATTCCCATCGACCGCAACCCCGGGTAGCGACTGATCGACATCGAGCCGAGGCCGACGCTGGTGGAGAGCGCGGCAAGCACGATCGCCTTGCCGGTCTCCTGGAGCCCCTCGAGGGTCAGCACGCCGGCGCTCTCGCGGTAGCGGTGCATCATGTGCACCCCGTAGTCGACCCCGATGCCGATGATCATCGTGGTCACGAAGACATTGAAGAAGTTCATGTGCAGCCCGGCGAGCGCCATTCCGCCCAGCATCCAGACGATCCCCACGAGCAAGGGCGCAAGCGACAACAAGGAGTCACCGAGACGGTGATAGTCGGCCCACAAGAGCAGCGCGACCACCACAAAACCAAGCACCGCGGCGACCACCGCATCGCCCTTGACCAGCGCACGCAACCGCTCGCTGACCATGTTCACCCCGGTCAACACGACGTTTGGACCGAGCTCCTCGGCGAGTGCTGTGACCTCGGGCGGCGCCTCGCGCTTCCATACTCTGGGCGGCGGCTGAAGGTAGACCACCGCCCGCCAGGTGTCGCCGGACTTGCGGACGTAGCGGTCGAGCAGCCTTCGCCGGTCTTCGTTGTCGGCGAACGAGTCGACGCTCACCGGCACGGTCACCGAGGCAGCACGCTCGAGCAACTCGAAGCCGCCGGAGAACGCCTCGGGGCGCAGGCCCTCGGCAAGCGCCAAACGAGAGAACACCGCCTCTGCCCGTCCGGGTGTGAGCACCGACGACCGAGCCTCGGCGAGCCAAGCGAGCGCCTCGCGCTGGCGTTCGGGCGACGGCATGAACGCCGACAGGCTGTCGACACCATCGAGCACCCCGGCGTCGACCAGCTGCCGCGCACGATCGGCGGCCACCGCCGCGCGCTCGAGTACCTGGTGCTCGTCGTTGCCCGAGATCACCAGCATCATGTAGTCGAACCCCGAGCCGAAACGGTCGGCGATCTCGTCCTGGATCAACACCCCCGCGGTTGCCCTGCGGGCGCATCGATTTGATGCTGTCGACGAAGTCGAGGCCTAACGCCAGCCAGCCGCAGACCACGGTCAGCAGCCCGCCCGCCAACAGCACCGCCACCGGCCGCCGGTAGCTCAGGGCGATCAGCCGATCGGCGCCAAAACCTTCCATGTGGAGCACCGGCTTGCGCTCGCCGCGCACGAAGATCCGTTTCAGCCTGCCGTTGCGGTGATCTTCGCGCCAAGCGAGCATCGCCGGCAGCAGCACCAACACCGAGAGCATGCAGAACAGGATTCCGGTTCCGACTAGGAACCCAAGTTGGCGTAGCCCGGTGAACTCGGTGACCATGAAGGCATAGAAGGTCGCGGCGGTGGTGATGCCGCCGGTGATCACCGCCCGCCCCGAAGAACCGCTCATCCGCTCGAGCGCCTGGTCGAGCGATGCGCCGCGACCGCGCTCTTCGACATAGCGGCCGTAAGACACGATGATGAAGTCGATCCCCAATCCAATCAGCAGTGCTGCGAAGCCGGTGGTCGCGGCGCTCAGAGTGCCGATGGTGCCGGCGGCGAACCCGAAAGCCAGGATCAAGCCGGCGCCGAGCGGCAGCAACGCGTACATCACCAGGCCAATCCGGCGGAACGCGATCAGGAACAGCAGCAGCACTCCGACGATCGAGGTCACGGCATTGGTGATGACGTCGCGAAAGACATAGCCGGCGTCCTCGACCGCGGTCACGTAGCTGCCACCGAGGTCGACCGCGGGCGGCGGCGGGCCGTCCGAGCCAGCGATCTCCGGCCAGCCTTCGAGTGCCGCGGCAGTGGTCGCATCGACCGCCGCCAACAGGTTGCGGCCGAACTCCACCTCCTGCGCCGGCGCCACCGGCTTCGCGATCAGCAAGACCAGCGAGCGGTCGCGGGACACCAGGTAGCCGGTGGACCAATCGACCTTGAGGGCGCCGCGGGCGCCCCCCAACTGGTCGAGGAAGATCTCGGAGATCCCCAGCGGATCGAGGAGCATGAGCTCCTGGAGCATCAACGACTGGGGCGTCTCGAGGCGGCGCCGCAGCTCGCGCACGCGCTGGCGGATTTGGTCGTCTCCGAGCCGCTCCTCGACTTGCTGGCGGCCTGCTTCGTCGAGGAACAGGAACGAACGGGGGAGGAACTCATCGACCAACTCCGCCATTTCGCCGATCCGGTACTCGACGTACTGCATTTCCGGCAGGGCTGCGAGCCGTGAGCCCAAGTCGTCGACAAACTCGAGGTACGGGTCGACCACCGACCCTTCAGGGACCCGCACCAATACCAGGAGAAAATCGAGGCTGCCGAAGTCCGAGAGGGTCGCGCGAAAGGTCGACACCACCGGGTCATCGGCCGGAAGCAGGTTCAGGATCTCGGTGTCGAAGCGCAGCCGGGTGCT
This sequence comes from Holophagae bacterium, assembly GCA_032128015.1. GTDB lineage: Bacteria > Acidobacteriota > Thermoanaerobaculia > Multivoradales > Multivoraceae > JAQBHE01. Next base: position 3,868 of record JAQBHE010000222.1, on the reverse strand, counting down.
CAGCACAGCGGCGACCAAGAGCGCTACTGCCATCAGAGCGAATACCCGCTGGGGGTGACGCCGAGCGAAACCAGTGACCGCGTGGAGCAGCCAGTCGATCATCGAACCTCCGGTGACAACCGAGCCGTGAACTCAGGCTTTGGGGGAGTCTTCGGCGATGACCAGCGCGCCGTAGCGAATGAAATAGTCGACGCCCGAATAGAGGGTCATGATCACTGCTACCCAGAGCGCCAGCGGCGCCAGCCGTCCGAGCACGCCCACCTGGTCCGAGACGATGGCGATCGAGATCGCCACAATCTGGGTCACCGTCTTGAGCTTTCCCGACAGCGACGCCCCGAGGACCACCTGTTGGGCCGCCGCCAAGCTGCGCAGCGCCGAGATCGCGAACTCGCGCGCGACCACCACCACCACCATCCACGCCGGCGCGAGCCCAAGACCGACCAGCGAGATGAAGGCGGCAGAGGTGAGGATCTTGTCGGCCGCTGGATCGAGCAGCTTGCCGAGCCGGGTGACCTGGCGCCGCCGGCGGGCGATGAAGCCGTCGAGGAAATCGGTCAGCGACGCCAGCAGGAACACGGCGAGGCCGATGAACTCCTTGCCTTCGAGCTCGGTCAGCAGCACGACCACCAGGATCGGCACCAGGAGGATGCGAAACAGCGACAGCAGGTTCGGGAGGTTGAGCATGCGGCAGGACGGTCGCCCGGCAATCAGTCGCGGGTGACCAGCTCGAGCGTGCCGTCGCTGCGCCGCTTTTCCTCGATCCGGCGATAACGGACCGCCGGCGCCGCCTCGGTCGCGACGCTCGCAGCGACCGCCGGTCGGGCGAGTGGCGTCTCGCCCCGATAGAGCCCCAGGACCTTGCGAAGGTACGCGGTGGTCTCTCGGTAGGGCGGCACGGCGCCGCGATGAGCGGTGACCGCACCCGGCCCGGCGTTGTACGCCGCCAGAGCAAGGTCGAGCCGGCCGTCGAAGCGATCGAGCATCTGGCGGAGGTAGCGGGTGCCGCCACGGAGGTTCTGCTCGGGATCCGTCGGGTCGACTCCGAGCTCGCGCGCGGTCTCGGGCATCAGCTGCATCAGGCCGATCGCCCCCTTCGACGAGCGCGCTTGGGGGTCATAGTCGGACTCCGCCTGGATCACCGCCCGCACCAAGACCCGATCGAGGCCTTCGCGGTCGGCAGCGAGATCGATCAGCCCGCCCAGCTCCGCCTCGGGCGCCCGCCGAGCCAACACGCTGCGGGCTGCCGGCGCGGCGCCCGCTCGGCCGACGATGTGGAGGGTGCCGTCGGCCAGGCGCTCGATTCTGATCTCGGCCGCTGCCGGCCACGAGCACCCGAGCAGCAGCAACACCAGCCCGGCCAAGCGCCAGCCCAGGGAGGGGAGACGGAGCCAGAAGTTGCCGTGCGAGCCTGAAGAGACCGAACCGGTCATCACCCCTCCAGCCACTCGCCGAGCGCCCCACGCGCGGCCGCGAAGGCGGCTGCCAGATCGCCCGAATCCTTGCCTCCGGCCTGCGCGAAGTCGGCCCGACCGCCGCCGCTGCCGCCGATGGCATCGCCCATCGCGCGAGCCAGGCGACCGGCGTGGACCCGGCCCTCGAGATCGGAGGTGACCGCCGCCACCAGCGCCACCTTGCCCTGGTCACGACTTCCCAGCACCACCACCCCGGAGCCCAGGCGCTTTCGCAACACGTCGGCCAGGGTACGCAGTTCGTTGTGGGGGCCCGGTGGCACTTCCCGAACCATCACCGAGACACCCGCGATCTCGAAAGTCGAGGCGTCGTCGCCGTTGCTCCCGGCGAGCAGCTTGAGCCGGGTGCGGCCGAGCTCCCGCTCGGCGTCGCGAAGCCGGCCTCGGAGCGCCCGCACTTCGCCGGCGATACGCTCGGGAGGCACCGACATCTCGGCCTCGATCTCGGCCAGGATCTCGGCCTGATGACGGCGCGCCGCGTCAGCAGCCGGCCCGGCCAACGCCTCGATCCGGCGCACCCCGGAAGCGACCGCGCACTCGTTGACGATGAGGAAGCTGCCGATCTCGCCGGTATTGCGCACGTGGCAACCGCCGCACAGCTCCAGGCTGACCTCGGACACCCGGACGGTCCGCACCCGGTCGCCGTACTTCTCACCGAACAGCGCCATCGCACCGTCGGCGATCGCTTCCTCGTGGGCCCGCTCTTCGAGAACCACCGCTGTCGCGCCACGCACCCAAGAGCTCACCGAATCCTCGATCCGTTGCCGCTCGGAGGCGTCGAGCGGGCGCGAGTGGAAGAAGTCGAAACGCAATCGCTCCGGATGCACCAGCGACCCGGCCTGCCGCGCCCCCGGGCCCAGGTGCTGACGCAACGCCGCGTGAAGCAGGTGGGTCGCGGTGTGGTGGCGCTCGGTGTCGATGCGGCGCGCCGCTTCGATACGCGAGGTGACGACGGCACCGGTCAAGAGCGAGCCGCCCACCACCTCCAGCCAGTGAAAGACCACACCGGAGGAGTCGCGCTGCACGTCCACCACCCGGGCACGGCCGCCGGGCCATTCGAGCTCGCCGACATCGGCCACTTGACCGCCGGACTCGGCGTAGAAGATCGTGCGGTCCAGCACCACGACTCCGCGCTCGCCAGCGTCCAGTTTCTCCGCTCGCTCGGCGTTGGCGTCATCGTCGCCCTCGCCTAGGCGCGCCAAGCGCACGACACGACCGCCTTCGAGCACCCGCCGGTCGTAGCCGAGGAAAGGCGTCGGCTCCTGGTGGCCCTCGATCAACGCGGCGCGCAGCCCTTGTAGCCGCTGTTGGAGCTCCGAAGTGGCGATGCGCGAGCGCTGCCGTTGTTTCGCCAAGGCCGAACGAAAACCGTCTTCATCGATCCCGAGACCCTCTTCCTCGGCGATCTCCCGGAGCATCTCGATCGGCAGACCGAAGGTGTCGTAGAGCCGAAACGCCGCCTCGCCAGGGAGCGAGCTGCGCCCCGCCGAGCGCGCGTCTTCGATCGCCTCTTGCACCTGACGCGCTCCCGAGGCCACGGTGCCCAGGAACTTCTCCTCCTCGGCGGTGATCGTGGTTGCCGAAGCGTCGCGGGTCGAAGCGAGCTCAGGGTAAGCGTCGCCCAAGGTTTCGCCAAGCACCGGCAGCAACGACCCCAGGAACGGCTGATCGAACCCGAGTCGCATGCCGTGACGGACCGCCCGGCGCAAGATCCGGCGCAGCACGTAGCCCCGGCCCTCGTTGCCCGGAATCACCCCGTCGGCGAGCAGGAAAGCGACCGCCCGCAGGTGGTCGGCGATCACCCGCAACGACACGTCCACCCGCTGTGAGGCGTCCACCCGCTGTGAGGAGTCACCGTGAGCGCCGTCGCCGTAACCGCACGACGCCGCGCTCGCCGCGGCCGCGATGATCGGCTGGAACAGATCGGTGTCGTAGTTCGAGGCGACACCCTGGAGCACCGCCGCCACCCGCTCGAGGCCCGAGCCGGTATCGATCGAGGGCTTGGGCAAGGGCACCAGAGTGCCATCGGCCGAGCGCTGGTACTGCATGAAGACCAGGTTCCAGATCTCCAGATAGCGTCCGCTCTTCGTACCCTCCGCCCACGACACCTGAGGTTGATCCGGCGCACAGTCGACGAAGATCTCGCTACACGGCCCGCAGGGACCGGTCTCGCCCATCGCCCAGAAGTTGTCCTCGGCGCCGCAACGCAAGATCCTTTCTTCGGGCAACGACGAGATGTCGAGCCACAGGCGGGCCGCGGTCTCGTCGTCCTCGAAGACGCTCGCGAAGAGATGCTGCGCGGGCACACCCCACACCCCGGTCACCAGCTTCCAGGCCATCTCGATCGCCTCGGCCTTGAAGTAATCGCCGAAGGAGAAGTTGCCGAGCATCTCGAAGAA
>JAQBHE010000221.1:0-5147 GCA_032128015.1 Holophagae bacterium | reverse complement strand
TGCCACATCGACGACATCATCGCCAGCAAGGAGGCGTCTGGTCGCGAGAAGGACCGTGAGTCCCTGCCGAGGCTGCGGTCGTTCCGCGAGTACTGGCGGAGCCGTCGCGCGAGTGGCTCAGCCGACAACTGACGCATGCTCGATGACGCGCCGTTCCTTCGTACCGAGCCAGGAACACATCAATGAAAGGCAGCGAGAGGCCGATCCAGGTGTTCATCGCGTCCACCTCCGCGGACCTGCAGCCGTTCCGCGAAGCCGCCAAAGAGGTGGTGCTGCAGCAGGGTTGGCACCCGGTGATGATGGAGTATTTCGGTGCTCCAGACGGCAGGATCCTCGACTACTGCCGGCGAAAGGTCGAGAAGGCGGACTTGGTCGTGGTGCTGGTAGCCCACCGGCTCGGCGAGGTGCCGCCTCTGGAGCACGGAGGCGATGGTCTCCACTCCTACACCCAGCTCGAGGTAGCTGTGATTCAAGAGGCCGCCGATCGATGGTTGTTGTTCATGGCGGACGACGATTGGCCCGGACGCCTCTGGGAAGAGGACGCCGCGAAGCGAAGTGCGGTCGCGGAGTGGCGGCGCTCGTTCGATCACATTGCGAAGTTCTTCAGGCACGAGAGTGTCCTCGAAGGAGAGCGAGGAGAGAAACGCCTCCCGACGTTCAGCACGCTCCTCGGAGCCGAGCTCAACCGTTGGTGGCGCGAGCGCAGCGGCACACAAGCGTCGGTGATCTCGACGCAATCAGCGTCCTTGAAACAATGGCGGGAGCCGGAAACTCCAGCCGAGCCTTACCCCCTCCTTCGTCCCTACACTCACCCCGCGTTCTTCGCCGGTCGCGAGGGCGATCTCGACGAGCTCGTTCGGCTTCTCCGGCGCGACGATCCGATCGTCGCGCTCTTCGCGCAATCGGGCGCGGGGAAGAGCTCGTTGCTCCAGGCCGGCCTGCGCCCCCGTTTCGGGCCTGCCGGCGTGCCCATGGCCTACACCGACCTTCCGGAGTCGCCCCGGCTAACCACGGTGCTGCTGAACGAGCTCTTCGAGGAAGGCTCCGCCCCGTCCTGGAGCGGCGAGCTGCCGTCGGCCGAAGACCTCGATGCGTTTGTCGGTGCGCTGACCACGGCCCGCTCGCTGGCCACAGGGAACGAGCCCGTGCTGGTGCTGGACCAGTTCGAGAACCTCTGGCGACCCACCGAGCCCGGGGAGGAGCGCGCGCGCCAGGAACGGGCCCGGGCGCGCGTAGGGTTGCTGCTGGCGGCGTCGTTGCGCGACTACGCAGGAACGCCGCCGCCGCCGTGTCGTTGGGTCTTGTCCTACCGGCTCGACAAGCACGGCGAGGTCGATTCGTGGCTCAGAGACGTGTTGCGCGAGGCGAGGTCGCTCGCTCCGGCCGCGGCATCGCGGCTCCACGAGCACCTCCGGGGTCGCGGCGAACCGATGCGGCTGCGGTTGTTTGGCGAGCCGCGGGCGGCGCGTGGAAGCCCAGAAGCTCTGGCCGAGAGCACCGGCGCGTTTCTGGAAGCCATCGTGCGACCCCTCGAAAGGTGGCCCGCAGACCGGGGCAACAAACCGCTGGTTTTCGAAGAGGGCGGCGCGGAGCGCCTCGCGGCGGGTCTCGCGCGCCTACGGATCGCTGACGACGAGGCGGCGCTGGTTCCCGAGCTCCAGGTGGTTCTGGCGAGGCTGAGCGCGGCAGCGGATCCTGACACCGGTGACCCGCGAGTGCTGAAGGTGCTGAGGCGCGTTCGATGTCGGCTTCGTGATGGTCTGTCGGCGCGCCCACAGCCGGTCGATGCGTTCGGAGGGGTTCTCGGGCGCGGTCGATTCCTCAGCCCGGTTTCTTCTTTTCCTCCCCCTCCTTCTCCTCCTCGTCCTCGAACTCGCGCTCCTTCAACCGGAACCCGGCGGTGAGCGCGGGGTCGGTGGCTCGTCCCAGCACTCGCTTGGCGATGTACTCGCCGAGCATCGGGCCGAACTTGAAGGCTTCTGAGGAGCCGCCGCCGGCGATCCAGACGTTGTCGAAGTCGGGGTGATGGTCGACGATGAAGTTGGAGTCGACGCTGCTCTCGTAGTGGCACGCCCGGGTCTCGTTGATCGGCGCGCCCACCAGATCTGGGAAATGCAGCGCTAGGATCTCGCGCGGCTGCTCGTGGTGCTCGAGCGGGATCCAGCGGTCGCTGGTGTCGGGATCTTCGCCAGGACGGCCACCGGTGCGCACCCGGAAGCCGCGATGGTCGGTGGGTAGCGCCGGCCAGCCGGTGCACCTGGGGACGCCGTAGCTCGGCATGTTCGGAAACATGAAGCGTGGATCCGAGACCGCGAAGTAGTAGGTGTGGCCGATCGGGATTCGCAGCCGCTTGCCCATCAGCGCCGGAAATTGCTTCGGGAACCACGGCCCGCAGGCGAAGACGAACGTGGCGCCGCTCATGGAATCGCCGGGCTGGACCTGGATGTTCTCGAGCTTCCGGCCGTCGGCCTTGCCGAGAGCCGCGCGGCCGATGCGCATCGTCCCGCCCTCTTGCTCGAACACCCGGGCGACCGACTCGATCGCGCGGCGCGCTCGCACCACTCCGGCATCGGGCTCGTACAGCGCGACCTGGAGTTTCTCGAAGCGGATCTGGGGCCAGCGATAGGCGACCTCGGACGGCTTCAGCACTTCGTACTTGGCGCCGATGGCGTCCCAGTTGGCGCGGGTGTCTTCGATGTACGGACTGGTTTCTTCGCGCAGGATCAGGTCGCCGGTTTGGAAGAACAACCGCGGTAGCAGACCGCCCTGGTGCTCCTCGTCCCAGGCGCGCCAGCGGCGCATCGTCTCTTTGGCCCAACGCGCCCACTGCCGGCCGTGAGGACGGTCGCCGTAGGAGCTGCGCACCCCGCGGGTCTCGCCGCCGGAGGTGGCGCGCGAGTTGGCGGGACCGTAGATGTCGACGACGGTCACGCGGGCGCCCAAGCGCTGCAAATGGAGCGCGGTCCACAGACCGAAGGTCCCGGCTCCGACCACCACCACGTCTGGGGAACCGGCCGAGAGCCCAACGCTGCTTCCAGTCGGCTCCTGGGAAGGACCGGTGATCTTCTCGATGCGCGCGGCCGCCGGCTGGGAGACCGCAAGACCGGCTCCGGCGACCACGGCTTTCAGGAACTCGCGACGATCGACCGCCATGGTGATTCACTCCTACGGTTTGGTCTTCTCGGCGCCGGCGCCGAGTCGAATCGCAGCCAGTGCGTCCTGGGTCGGTTCCAGGTCTTGGCTGCCGACTTGATAGTCGTTGAGGGCGAGGAGGTAGGCAACGATGTCGGCGTACACCTGGGCCGGCAGCTGGCCCGGCTTGTCCTCGGGCATGTTCGAAGAGACTTGGGTGAACAGGTTCCAGGCCGTCTGACGGCGCCAGGCCCACTCGAAGTCGGGCCCGCGGAACTCGCTGGTCTTGTGGCACGAGGCGCAGGCCACAAGGTAGCTTGTGCGGCCGCGGTCAGCCTGAGCGAGCGAGAAGAAGCCGGGGACCGACTCGGCGACGATCTCAGGTGGCGCTGGCGCCGGTGCACTGCTCGCGCACCCCGTCAGGTAGACGCCGAGCAGGCCGAAGACAGCGACGACGGCCATCGGCACGCTTCGCCCGCGTCTGCTACCGCGGCTCGAGAACCGGGCTGACATAGCCGGCGGGAAGCACCTGATCGGGGTCGACGCGAATGCTCAGGTAGCTGATGTGGTCGGCGATGTGGCTGAAGCCGTGGAATACCCCGGCCGGGATGACGACGATGTCGCCCTGGGAGATTTCACGGCTCACCCCGCCCTGCGAAGCGCCACCGAGGCTCGGCCCGACCAGCTCGCGGACCGTGGCGCTCGTCGGGTCGAGCTCGCGCCGGTCGCTCACCGTGCCGCCGGTGACCAGGGTGCCCGAGCCGTCGAGGACGTAGTAGACCTCGGCGACTTTGTGGTGCACCAGGCCGCGCACCGCGTCTCCGTCGCTGCGGGTCGCGCCACGGTGCAGGATGCCGACCGCGGCGTTGGCGCCGCCGCCGATGTCGGCCACCTTGATCTGCTTGTCGACGCCGCCTTGGAGGGCCGCAAAAACCTGGGCGATCTCGGCGGCGGTGATGTCGGTGGCGGCGGCCGGCTTGGTGTCGGTGTTTGGCGGCGGCTGCTCCGCAGGCTGCGCTTTGAGGAGCGCCGGCAGGAGCACCGACACCAACATCAGAGTGACCAGCGCGATGACCTTCGGATGTCTCGACATTCGGCCCTCCTGAGCTGCGGCGCGGATCGCCGCTTTCGTGAACCGTGCCCCGATGGTATCGCTCTGGACCGCCGCCGGGTCGTGTGCCGTGGGACGTTGTCCCCAGGGACGAATTCTGTGAGAGACTGTGAACCCATCGGCACGAAGGAGAATCGCGTGAGGAGTAGCGCAGGAAAGCCTCGTTTGCACGGGCACGGTACCGGCTGGCGGACCGCTGCGGTTCTGGCCTTCGGCACCATCCTTGGCTCCATGGTGGGCAGCACGGCGATCGCCCAAGAAGGCGCCCAAGAAGGGGAGTGGAAGTACTGGGGCGCCGACGCCGCCAGCACCCGCTACTCGTCGCTCGACCAGATCAACGCCGACAACTTCAAGGACCTGACGGTCGCCTGGGTCTGGCGGGGCGACAACTTCGGACCTTCGGTCGACTACATCATGCGCTCGACGCCGATCTACGTCGAAGGCAAGCTGTTCACGGTCGCCGGCCAGCGCCGCACTGTGGTCGCCCTCGACCCGACGACCGGCGAGACCCTGTGGACCTACCGCGAGCCCCCCACCAAGCGGTGGGAGAACTCGATGCGCAAGAACTACGGCAAAGGAGTCGCCTACGACAAGGTCGACGGCAAGGGCCGGATCTTCGTCGTCAGCGCCGCTTTCTTCCTCCACGCGCTGTCGCCCGACAGCGGCCGGCTGGTCGAGAGTTTCGGCAACGAAGGAACGGTCGACCTGCTCGCCGACCTCGGCTACCCCTACGACCCGTACGAAGGCATCCCGCTCGAGACCGGCTACATCACCAACTCGTCGCCGCCGATCGTGGTCAACGGCGTGGTGGTGGTCGGCAACTCCCACCAGCAGGGGTACCACCAGACTCGGATCGAGAACGTGCCGGGCAACATCCTGGGCTACGACGCCAAGACCGGCAAGC
>JAQBHE010000220.1:0-8077 GCA_032128015.1 Holophagae bacterium | reverse complement strand
GGTCGCCCGATCTGGCCGATCGAAGAGCGTCCGGTGCCGCAGTCGGCTGTTCCTGGGGAGAAGACTTCGCCGACCCAGCCGGTCCCCACCAAGCCGCCGCCGTTCGAGTCGCAGGGAATCTCGGAGGCGACGATCATCGATTTCACGCCCGAGATCCGCGCCGAGGCGATTGAGATCCTCCGCAACTACAAATGGGGTCCGATCTTCACGCCGCCGGTGCTGGTCAGCGCCGAGGTCTGGGGCACGGTCGAGTTTCCCGGGTGGGCCGGCGGCGCCAACTGGTCGGGCGCGGCTTTCGACCCGGACACCGGGATGCTGTTCGTGCCGTCGTTCTCGTCGCCGAGCGTGGTCGGGCTGCAGAAACCGGACCCGGCTCGTTCCAACTTCGACTACATCCGCGGCCATCCCCAGCAAGAGGGAGTCACCGACAGCGCCGCCAGCCGCACCGGAATCTCGGGACCGCGGGGCCTGCCGATCGTCAAGCCTCCCTACGGTCGCGTCACCGCCTACGACCTGCGCCGAGGCGAGATCGCGTGGCAGGTTCCTCACGGCGACGGCATCCGTCAACGGATCATCGACCTCGGGATCCCCGATCCGGGCCCGCTCGGCGCCGCGACCTTCAGCGGTCCGCTGCTGACCAAGACCCTGCTGTTCCTCGGTCAGGGGCGGATCGCCAGCCGAGTGGCCGGCGAGGCCGGCTCGGCGCAGATCACCGCCTATGACAAGGCGAGCGGCAAGGTGGTCGCCAACGTCGCGGTGCCGGCGCCTCCCAGCGGGACACCGATGAGCTACTTCGCTCGGGGCAAGCAGTACATCGTCTTCGCGACAGGTGGGGGCCCGCAAGCGGGAATGCTGGCTCTCGCGCTACCATGAGGGCTCGAGCCGCTGGCCGCTCGGCCGCCGACACGAACGCCAGGTCGAGTAGGCCACGGATCGTCAACCGAGGAGATTTCCGATGAGACACAGAACCCGACCCATCAGCCGTCGCTGGATCTTGGTGCTGGTCGCGCTCGGCTCATTCGTCGTGCCGGTGGCTGCCCAAAAGGCCGACATCCCGCGCCTACCCTCGGGCCGCCCCGACATCTCCGGCACCTACGATCTCGCTACCCTGACGCCGCTCGAGCGACCGGCGAAATTCGGTGACAGCCTGTATCTGACCAAGGAACAGGCGGCGGAGATCGAAGCGGCGGAGCAAGAGCAGATCGCCAAGGGCGCTCAGCTGAGCGACCCGAACCGCGGTGCGCCGTCCGACGGCGGTGCGCCGCCGGTGGGCCTGGACGACTCGGAGCGCGAAGGTCTCGGCGCCGGCAACGTCGGGGGCTACAACAACTTCTGGATCGACCGCGGTGATTCGGTGGTCGAAGTCGATGGCCAGTTCCGGACCTCGATCCTCACCGATCCGGCGAACGGGCGGCGGCCGCCGATGACCGCGGAAGCACGGCAGAAAATGGCCGGGCTCCGCGACTCCTTTCGTCCCAACGACGGCACCGCGTTCTGGGTCGATTGGGATCGCCCGGGACCCTACGACAATCCCGAACAGCGGCCGCTTTCCGAGCGCTGCCTCGCGAGCTTCGGATCCACGGTTCCGGCGTTGCCCGCGCTCTACAACAACTTCAAACGGATCGTTCAGACCGACCACCACGTGATGATCCTCAACGAGATGGTCCACGATGTCCGGGTCGTCCGGATGGACTCCAAGCACGCGCCAGCCGAGGTCCAGTCGTGGTTCGGTGACTCGATCGGTTGGTGGGACGGTGACACCCTGGTGGTCGAGACCACCAACTTCAAGCCAGCTCCGGCAGGGTTCGGCTTCGGAAACACCGAGACGCTCAAGGTGACTGAGCGCTTCACCCGCTGGAACAAAGACACCCTGCACTACGCGTTTGTGGTCGAAGACCCGTCGATCTGGACCGCCCCGTGGAAGGGTGACTTCACCTGGCCGCAGGCCGAGGAACGAGTCTTCGAGTACGCCTGCCACGAGGGCAACTACGCGATGGGCAACATCCTGCGCGGGGCGCGCCTGCTCGAGAAAGAGGCGATCGCGAAGGGCGCGGGGAAGTCTGGGAGGTAGAGTCGGCGAGGGCCGCGGGCGGGCCGCCCAGCACGCGCGACCATGCCGGTAGCCGTCTCGGCGCCTGGCGGCAATGGCCAGGCTCCGGGTCCGCCTTGGGCGACGGCTGGCGGCACCTCCCGGCTCGATCTGGCAAGAAGGCCGATCACGGTGAAAGGGATATGGCGGCGTGGCGCATGGCGCACGAAACGCTTGATTCCAGGCGTCTGCTGAGCCGGTTCAGCGATGCCGTCGCCGCCTCCTCCCTGTTAGGATTGCGGTGATCTGACCGTCTCCCCAGGAGTCGCCATGTCCGCCGAACGACTCCCGCCGACCACCGCGTCCCTGCTCGACGACGCTGCACGTCCCTACTTCTTGTGGTGGACCAACGCCACCGTCGGCGAGCTCAAACAGCACCTCGCCGCGTCCGATCCCGAGGAGCGTGCCTACTGGATGGGCGCCCTGTTGCGAGAAGCGAACACCCGAGACGTGCCGCTCTTCGTCGATGCCCAACAGATCCGCCAGCACTGGCATCGGCTCATCCGCTATCTCGGCCGATCCCGAGACATGTGGGCTTGGATCCTCGAAATGCCGAAACCGACGTGGCCGCCACCGAGCCGGTTCGGATCCGAGCGGGGCGGTGACTAGGACCCTGGACCGCCGCGTGGTTGCGGCAGTTGTCGCCGACTTCCTGCGCGCTTGTCAGAAGCGAATACCCTGTCATTTGGGGGGTGGGGCAGCCCTTTCCGGAGCCTATCTGGAGCACCGGACGACCGGCGACGTCGATCTCTTCTGTCACGACGCGGTGAACATGCGGGCGCTCGTCCGCTTGCTGCCCGAAGCTGCGGCCGAGGCTGGATTGTCCGCGACTGTGTTGCGCGACGCGGGTCATCTCGTTCGCGCTCGTGTCGGGACACCGGCGGGCGCCCTCGTCGAGGTCGACGTCGTGTATGAGCCGGTCGAGGATCTCGAGTCCCCGCCACCACCGATCGAAGGCATCGTCATCGAGTCACTGCTGGATCTTCGAGCGAGCAAGCTGACCTGTATCCTCTCGCGCTCCGAGCCGCGCGATCTGGTTGACCTCTACTTCCTCGATCAGGCCGGCTTTCCGCCCGATCGGGATCTGGACATCGCCGTGCGCAAGGATGCCGGGATCGATCCCGGGATCATTGGCTGGCTCTTGTCTCAGTTCCCGACCAGTCCGCTTCCGAACATGCTGAAGCCGCTGGGAATCGAGGAGCTGCGGCGCTTCAGGGACGAGCTGGCGGAGCGCTTTCGCGGCGGCGTGGTCGACTAGATGTCTTGAACCCCCAAAGTTGACCTCACAGATCAAGTTCTTGCTAGCGGGGTTCGAGACTCTCAACGGGCTCCCAGGAGCCCGTCTCGCTGGGGAGGGCGAATGCCCGGAGCCCGCTGAAACTTGTGGCCGCCGTGGGCGCCGTACCGGAACTCGAACTGGGCGCGACGAACGACCGCCGGGGAGCGGTTGGCTGCGCAGCCGCGTGATAGCGTCGCTGTGGCACATTGGAGAATCCGATCGCTACCCGCCCTCCGCCTACGGCCAGGAGAAGCTCGTGACAGTTCTCGCAGCCAAGCGACTCATCACCGTGTCGGAGTTCACGCAGATGTGCGAAGCGGGTGTCTTCCGGGAGGACGACCGGCTTGAGCTGATCGAAGGGGAGATCATCGAGATGAACCCGATCGGCAGGCGGCATGCCACAGCGGTTAGGCGCCTGAACAACTTGCTGACTCGCAGGCTCGGCGAGGAAGAGGCGTTGGTCGACGCTCAGAATCCGGTTGTCCTGGGGGACATCACCGAACCGCAACCCGATCTGGCGCTCTTGCGGCCGAGGCCGGATTTCTACGCCGAGCATCCGAGGTCAGAGGACATTCTTCTCCTGATCGAGGTGGCGGACACCTCCCTGGCCTACGACCGCGAGGTCAAAGTACCTACCTACGCCCGCTATAGCGTCCCGGAGGTTTGGATCGCAGATCTCAACGGCGCCGCGGTCGAGGTCTTTCGCCTGCCGACGGCCGAGGGGTATGCCAGCGTCGAGAGGTTGGACGATCCGGAGGCTGTCGTGTCGCCGCAACTCCTGCCGAAGTTGCGGCTGCGGGTGCAGGCCCTGGTGGGGTGAGACTGAAACGGCCGCGTCGCGCGCGATCGAGAGCCCCTAAAACTTATGCCCGCCGTGGGCGCCGTACAAGAACTCGAACTGGAAGAACAGGCTCGAGATGGTGCGGTCGAGGTGGTCCGGCCGATCGAGGTTGTACTGGAGCCGGAACTTCGAGAACTCGCTCGGGTAGAAGGTCAGGTTGGGCGAGAGGCGGAACCGGCGATCGCGGACGGGATCGCCCGAGGCGTCACCGTCGCCGCCGACCCAATCACCGCGCAGCCCGGCCACCCAGCGCGGTCGAAATCCCCAGGTCGCTTGCGCGTAGGCGCCCCAGTCGGTGAGGTGCTCGCGCGCGAGTCGGCTGCCGTCGCCCAACTGCTGCTCGGCGGCCTCGAAGTCGCGCTGCATGATCTCGGTTTGGATCGCAAAGAACGGCCAACCGCGCTGGTTGGATAACGGTCGCCACTTGCCGTAGAAGTCGAGACCGGTGATCTTGGTTCGGGAGTCCGGGCCGGTAGCGTTGGGACCGGCGACGTGGGACGCCCCGGTGACGATGGTGAAGCTGTCGGAGGGCTCGAACGAGCTCGAGAAGCGGCCTATCGAAAGCAAGTCGTCGAACGAACGGACGTCGCGCTCGAACAGCTCGCGCCCGGCGAAGTCCTCGCCGGGCACCGACAGAAAGGACTGCGCGATGGGGCCACGCGAGTTCTGGACCGCCACCGAGGCTTCGGCGAAGAACGGCGTGGGGAGCAGCCAGTTGAGCTGGGCGCCGGGTCCTCGGAGACCATCGGGCCCCATGAGCCGCGAGCTGACGATGGGTTGGTCGGCGAAGTCCCAGCTGTGTGGATGCTGACTGTTGAGCCGTCCGAACGACGAAAAGAAGGTGCCAGCCTTGACCTGCAATCCCGCGGGGAGGGACAGGGTGGTCAGGTAGGCCTCCTCGAGCTCCACCGCGCTCTCGCCCTGATCGTCGATCTGAAACACCAGAAAGGCGTCGCCGCGCAGGTAAGGGTCGACCGCTCCGGCGAGTGCGAGCTCGACGTTCTGGACGGTGAAGCCGCGGTTCTTGGGGTCGTGACCGCCGGCCTCGAGTGCTCGCAGCTCGGGCTCCCGAGCGCTCGACGCGCCACCGGCGAACAGGCCGTCGAGCGAGATGTCGATCAGCCGGAGCCCGCCTCGGGAGGCGGCTGGCGCGACCGCCACTGGCGCCGCGAGGGCGGTTGGCGCCGGGGTCTCCTGAGCGGCACGCAGTCGCTCGACCTCGGCCTCGAGCGCGGCGATTCGTGCCGTCGCCTGGCTTACTATCTCTTTGAGCTGGTCGAGCTCGGTCGTCAAGTGCTCGACGTCTTGTTGCGCGCCGGCGCGGGCTGGAATCACCGCCAGGGCCACCAGCAGCAGCGCCGCACCGGCGCCTCGGCGGAGCCGAGCGATGGCCGGCTTGAGAGCCGCGACGCCCACCGCCACGAGCGTGAGAGCTCCGAGAACGGCGACGATCGAGGCGCCGGCGGGGAGGTCGGCGGAATAGGACAGGTGGAGTCCCAGGAAGCTGCCGAGCACAGAAACGACCAGGGTCAGAACCAAGGCCATGCCCGTGCCGCGAGTCAGGAAGGCCGCCGCCACTGGCGGGATGATCAGGTAAGCGAACACCGGGATCACGCCGCCGGCGCTGATCGCGAACACGATCGCCATCGCCAGCAGCAGGTAGAACACCAGGTTCGTGAGGTAGGCGCCTCGGTTGCTCAGGCTTCCGGACCCGCTCCGATAGGTGAGCGCGAAGAAGCGTTTGCCGAGAACGATATTGAGCACCGCGACGACGGCGAAGACCACGAGCATCCGTCGTAGGTCGGCCGGAGAGATGGCCAGCACGCTGCCGAACAGGACGTCCTGCACGTCGGCGTCGCCATGGGGAGTCTTGGCGATCAGGAGCACGGTCAGCGCTGACGACGCCGCGTAGAAGATGCCGATCAGCGCCTCCAGCCGCAAACGTGAGTCGGTGACCCGGAGGCCGGAGAAGATCACCGCTCCGACGACGGTAAAGGCCATCGACCACAACACCGGATCGCGGCCCGAATACGCCGCGAAGGCGACGCCCATCGACGAGATCTGGCCCAACGCCAGGTCGACGAATACGATGCCGCGGCCGACGACGTGGATCCCGAGGTAGGAGAGCACCAGGCCCATCGCCACGCAGGCGACCAGAGCCTGGACCATGAACGAGAACTGGAACCACTCGAACATCGCTCGCTCCTCGCTACTTGCCAGCCGCGTCGAGCAGCAGCGCCAGGTTGTTGTCGAACAATGAGAAGTAGTCCAAGGCGGCCGGGACTCCGCCCACTGACTGTGCCAGGGTGACTTCCTTGGCGCCGGATTGCCGGCTGATCAGTTGCGCGGTCTTGTCGTCGTAGAAGCTGGTCATCACCAGGACTCCGATGTGGCGTGTCTTCATCGTCTCGGACAGCTCGGCGATGTAACGGCCGGACGGCGGGATCCCTGGCTTGGGTTCGACGAACGCCACCACGTCCAGTCCGAAGCGCTGGACGAAGTACGGCCAAGAGTCGTGGTACACCACCACCGGCAACCCGACCAAGGGAGCTGCCTGCCGGGTCCAGCGCGCTACGGCGTCCTCGAGTTTGGCGGTGAAGGCATCCAGGTTCTTCTGGTACGTGGATGCGTTGGCGGGGTCGATGCGTTGCAGTCCGGCGGTGATGTTGCCGGCGATGATCGCGCCGTTGGCCGGGTCCAACCAGTAGTGCGGGTTGCCGAACGCATGGATATCTCCCATGGTCCGGTCCGCCGCGGTCGGAACCTGCAGCCTCGCGATACCGACCGAAGCGTCGACGTGGCCGGGTCCCGCCGGCTGGATCTTGGCGTTCCTGGAATTGGTAAGGAGGTCGAACGCCCAAGCGCGCTCGAGATCCATGCCGACCATGACGAACATGTCGGCCCTCTGAAGCTGAACCAGGAACGACGGTTTGGGGTCGACGAAGTGCGGGTCCTGGAAACCCTTGGCGATCGCCGTGACGTCGGCGAGATCTTGGGTGATCTCCTGGGCGATCGAAGCCAGGTCGGTGGTGGTGGTGACGATCTTGAGCTTCGCCTCGAGCGGCGACCAGCCGGCGGTGAGAACGACGAGCCACGCCCAGGTCCGCATGCGAAGACGGTGGGGCGGAGAAGCGACGGTTGGTGACATAGGGTCCTCCGGGTCACAACCGGAAACGATGCACCGTTCAGAGGCTCTGAGCCTGTGGATGTTCTGAGCCAGATGGTCGGAACAGATGGTCGCGGAACGGCACTGGTTCGACCCCAAGGGTGGGGTCGCGATTATCGAGCGCAGCCTCTCGCGCCAGAGGTTTGGCGCGCGTGGGCGGGGACGGGCCGAGGTCTCGCTACGCGGCTGGCGGCGAGCGTCCCGGGGGCAGGACCCACGGGTCTCTGGTGGCGCCGTCGGCTACCAGAGGCTCACAGCGCGCGGGCTCGGACACCCAACGGTCGCCCAGCGCCGCCGGCGGACCTTGAACTCGAAGCTGATGGGTGGCGCCGACGCAGGCCAGGCATGCGGGGTGTCGAAGCGTGTGGGCGCGGTGGAGATGGGTCCGGCCGCCGCACCGTTCGGCGCTCGCCTCCGGTGCGGCGTCGTGGGTGTGAGCGGCAATCGTCCGCTCGGCCAGCCAATGGCTGTGCGCGGCAGGCAGGCTCGCCGTGGCGAGTGCCATCGCCAACAGTCCGAGCGCGGCAGTGATCTGCCGTGTCGCTGGCGCCCGGGCCGTGCTCGAGCCGCTGGGCGTATGGCTCGTGGGGCTGGTGGTGCTCATGGAGACGATCGCGGCCGAATCCTCGGGCGATCGGGCCGGCTGCGCGGGGAAACGCTATCAGAAAGCGCGTTCCTCATCGCGAGCTCGTCGATTTCTAC
>JAQBHE010000219.1:0-10764 GCA_032128015.1 Holophagae bacterium | reverse complement strand
GCTCGCGGCCCCCGCGCAGGCGGCGCGCCCCGCGCTCGAGCGGTAGACGCTGGCCGGTCATCAGCCGGAATTGCTCGACCGCCTGGTGGAGCAAGACCTCGACGCCGTCGACAACTTCGAGCCCGAGGCCACGCGAGGCTGCGACCAACGGCGTGGTCCTCTGGTCATACACCAAGTCGATGATTATCGCGTCCGGTCGAAGCTCCTCCGGCGCGAACGGCAACGGGTCATCGGCGCGATGACCGAGGGCGGTGGCGTTGATCACTACCCGGAAGCGGCTCAGGTCGAGCTCGGCGGCGGCGGCGAAATCCACCCGCAGCCGTTTGGCCGCCGCGCGCCCGCGTTCGACCGTGCGATTGCTGAGGGTAACCGCGGCGCCAGCCTCGCGCAGTCCGAGCGCCGCCGCGCGGCCGGCGCCGCCGCAACCGACCACCAGCACCGGCGCCTCGAGGGCGATGTCGCGCAGCCGCAGCGGGCCGAGCACTCCTTCGGGGTCGGTCGACTCGGCCTCCCAGACGCCATCGCGTCGCACCAGGGTGTTGGCGCTCTCGATCGCGAGAGCGCGCGGCGAGATCGCGCCGGCACAGTCGATCGCGGCCTGCTTGTGGGGGCTCGTAACCGCGAGCCCAGACAACGGAGCGCCCAGCCGCTCGAAGATCTCGCCCTCCACCACCTCCCACCAGAAGTCGCCGAGTTTCTCGGCGGCAAACGGCAGAAACGCCGCGGCGATGCCGAGGTCGCGGTACGCGCCGTTGTGCAGGCGCGGTGACAGGCTGTGGGCAACCGGCCAACCGACGATGCCGAAGCTGCGCTCGATCGCCGGCTGGACGGGCAACCCGAAGTCACCGATCAGCCGCGCGATGGAAGGCTGGCCCGGAGCTGCCGGGGTCGCGGAGACCGAGCCGTAGATCAGCGGCGCTCCGACCCGCGACGACACCAGCCGGGTCCACGCCCCGACCTCGCCGGTGGCGAAGGCCACCGTCTTCGAGCCCAGCTCGCGCGGCAGGTCGAGCAGCAGACGCACCGGCTCGAGCTCGTCTCCGGAATCCGCGGCGCCGGGCACCAGTTTGAAGAAGCGGCCGCCGCAGCCGGCCATTCGCCCAAGCCGCGCGACGAGGTCGGTGCCGGAGGCGCCGTGCCAGGACAGCAGCCGGCGATCCGCCGGCAGCCGCTCGAGGATCGCCGGTGCGAGGTCGCGCTCGAGCTCGAGGTCCACCAGGTCGTAGCCACGCGCGGCCACGATCAGCCGGCGGCTGCGTTCGCCTTCGTCCCCCGCGAAGGCACCCCCTTCGGCACGGCTGCGCAGGGTGTAGAGCAATCCCCCCGCGAACCGCGAGCGCAGGTGCTCGGGATCGAGGTCGCCGACCAGGTCCGCCCGCACCTCGAGCCAGGCGACCCGCTCGGCGTAGTGCGCCGGCCACGAGTCCAGCTCCTCGGGCGCGACCAGGCTGGCGACGAGCGCAGCGTCCTGGGCCAAGTTTCCAAACCTCCTTTCCATCCGGAAGGAGGTTGCGTCAACTGCCCGACTCGCCTCGTCCCGGATCTGGTTGCCGGGACCTTAGAGGCCCGGCTCAATCGTGAACGTGATGATGAACCGGACGCCACCAGACGCGAGGAAGCACGCGGACTCCGCGCACCGCAGAATTCGATCGCAGCTCGAATGCAGGCTTGCCCATCGGTTTCCTCAACGCTGTTTCCTCGACCCAGGGGCACCGTCGCTCCGGGACCGAAACTGTGATTCGACCAACCTGGAGCCCTTCTTGTCAAGCCGGCGCCCCAACTCGCCATGCTAGCCTCGCTGGCGCCATGCCCGACCGCAGCACCGCTGACGGCGGCACCGCAGACGGCGACACCACAGACGGCGACACGGCAGAGCGCGACCGCCTCGACATCGACGTTCTGTTCGTCGGCGCCGGTCCGGCGTCGCTGGCCGGCGCAACCCACCTCGCCCAGCTGCTCGCCCGCCACAACCGCACCGCGTCGCGACCCCTCGAGCCCACGGTTGCGGTGCTCGAGAAGGGCAAAGAGGTCGGCGCCCATGCGCTGTCAGGCGCCGTGCTCGACCCGCGGGCTCTCCGAGAGCTGTTCCCGGCCGACTGGCAATCGGCGCCGCTCCAAGCGCCGGTCCAACGCGAGCGCCTGCTGTTCTTGACGCCCAAACGGGCGGTGCGCCTGCCCACCCCGCCGCCGCTGCGCAACCACGGTTGCTACGTGGCGTCGCTGGGAAGTCTGGTGCGTTGGATGGCTGCGCGGGTCGAAGCCGCGGGAATCGACGTCTTCTGCGAGTTCCCGGCCACCGAGCTGCTGTTCGAAGGCGACGCGGTGATCGGGGTACGTACCGGCGACCGGGGAATCGATCGTCAAGGCGCCAAGAAGCGCAACTTCGAGCCCGGGATCGACATAAGGTCGCGAGTGGTGGTGCTCGGCGAGGGGCCGCGTGGCTCACTCACGAAGACGCTCGAACAACGCCTCGACCTGGGCGCCGGCCGCAACCCCCAAGTCTACGCGATCGGGGTCAAGGAGCTGTGGGAGGTGCCCGCGGGACGGGTGGCCGCCGGCGAGGTGATCCACACCATGGGCTGGCCGCTCGACCGTCACACTTTTGGCGGCGGCTTCCTCTACGGCGCCGCCAACGACCAGCTGGTGGTCGGCCTGGTCCTCGGTCTCGACTACCGCGACCCCTACCTCGACCCCCACCGCGAGCTCCAGCGCTTCAAGACCCACCCGGCGATTCGCCGGCTGATCGAAGGCGGGACGCGCGCGCTCTACGGCGCCAAGGCGATCCCCGAAGGCGGCTGGTGGTCGATGCCGCGATCGTTTGGCGACGGCTTCTTGGTGATCGGGGACAGCGCCGGCTTCCTCAACAGCCAGCGGCTCAAGGGCATTCACCTGGCGATGAAGTCGGGGATGCTCGCCGCCGAGACCATCTTCGAGGCACTGTTGGCCGACGACTTCTCGCACCAGTCGCTGGCGTCGCATCCGGCCCGAGTCGAGTCGAGCTGGGCGGGCCTGGAGCTGCGCCGGGTCCGAAACTTCCACCAGGCGTTCGACCGTGGCCTCGGCGCCGGCATGCTCCAGGCGGCGCTCGGCATGGTCACCGGTGGCCGCGGCTGGGGGATCTTCGACCGCCTGCCGACCCACCCCGGCCACACCCGCATGGGCACGATCGCCGACCACGCGGCGCCACCAGCCATGGTCGCCGACGGTCACATCACCTTCGACCGCGCGACCAACGTCTACCACTCGGCGACCAGCCACGACGAGGATCAGCCCGGGCACCTTCTGGTGCGCGATCCGGCGGTGTGCGTCGACGAATGCGCCCGGCTCTACGCCAACCCGTGCCAGCGCTTCTGCCCGGCGGAGGTCTACGAGATGGTCGACGACCCCAAAGCGCCGTCGGGTCGCCGTCTGCAGATCAACGCCAGCAACTGCGTCCACTGCAAGACCTGCGACATCATGGACCCGTACCAGATCATCGACTGGGTGCCCCCCGAGGGCGGCGGCGGACCCAGCTACGGCCGAATGTAGAGCGCGCAAACACCGGGCGCCTCTGGGGCGCGACCTTCGGCTACCAGGGCGACCGGCTACGAAGGCGACCCTGACCGCGACTCGGCATCCCACTTCCTCATGATCAGCGCGCCGTTGGTGCCGCCGAAACCGAAGGAGTTGGTCAGTCCGTAGCGCATCGCCGCCGGTCGCGCGGTGTGGGGGACGAAGTCGAGATCGCAGCCTTCGTCGGGTTGGTCGAGGTTGATCGTCGGCGGGATCACGCCATGGTGGAGCGCGAGCGCCAGGATCCCGGCCTCGAGACCGCCAGCGGCGCCGAGCAGGTGTCCGGTCGACGCCTTGGTCGAAGACACCGCCAGGCGATAGGCGTGGTCGCCGAAGACCCGCTTGATCGCGAGCACCTCGGACAAATCGCCGAGTTGGGTCGAAGTGCCGTGGGCATTGATGTAGTCGATGGTGGTCGGTTCGAGCCCGGCGTCGGCGAGTGCCGCGATCATCACCCGCGCCGCGCCGTCGCCGGTGGGATGGGGCGCCGAGATGTGGTAGGCGTCGGCGCTCATGCCGTAGCCGACGATCTCGGCGTAGATCCGCGCGCCGCGGGCGAGCGCCATCTCGAGCTCCTCGAGGATCAGCACCCCCGAGCCTTCGGCGAGGACGAAGCCATCTCGCCCCTTGTCCCATGGCCGCGACGCGCGCTCGGGGTTGTCATTGCGGGTCGAGAGCGCGCGCATCGCGCAGAATCCTGCGAGCGCAAGCCGCGACACCGTCCCCTCGGTGCCGCCGGCGAAGGCGTTGTCGGCGTAGCCGTGCTGGATCAATCGGAAGGCGTCGCCGACGGCGTGGAGCCCGGTGGTGCAGGCGGTGCAAGGCGACGACAGCGGCCCGCGGGCGCCGTAGCGGATCGACACCTGACCGGCGGCCATATTCGCGATCAGCCCCGGGATGAAGAAGGGAGAGACCCGCGCCGGCCCCTTCTCGAGGAGCACGTTGTGCATCTTCTCGATCAACGGCAGGCCGCCGATGCCGGCGCCGATCAGCACCGCCATTCGGTCGGATCCCGCCTCGGAGATCGGCAGGCCAGCGTCGGTGACCGCGAAGTGGCTAGCCGCCAGTGCGTACTGGCTGAAGAAATCGGTTTTCTTGACGTCCTTCTTGTCGATGAAATCCGCGGGGTCGAAGTCGCGCACCTCGCCACCGAAGGTCACCTCGAACTCGCTGGGGTCGAAACGAGCAATCCGGCGGATCCCGCTCTTGCCTTCGAGCAGCGCCTGCCAGGTGACCTCCGTGCCGACGCCGAGCGGCGACACCAAGCCCACCCCGGTCACCACGACCCGCCGACGATCCACCTTCGACCCCTTCCCCGGTCCGACGCCGTCAGGCGCCCGTGTTTTTCTCGATGTACTCGATCGCCTGGCTGACCTTGTTGATCTTCTCGGCCTCCTCGTCGGGAATCTCGATCCCAAACTCCTCCTCGAACGCCATCACCAGTTCGACGATGTCGAGCGAGTCCGCGCCGAGGTCATCGGTGAAGCTGGCTTCGGACGTCACCTCGTCCTCCTCCACACCGAGCTGTTCCACAATGATCTTCTTGACCTTTTCCCCTACCGACATCACGAGCTCCCTCCTGCTTGGATTTTCTTGTAGCGGCGCGGAACGCGCCCGGGCGTTCTAGCATAAGGCGTTTCTGGCCGTCCACGGAGCGGGCGCGCCGACGGACCTCGGCGCGGCGCCGGATCTCGGGTCAGATGTACAACCCCCCGCTGACGTTCAGCACCTCGCCGGTGACATAGCCGGCCTCTCCGCTCGCCAGGAAGAGGACCGCCGCCGCGACATCGTCGACGACCCCAAGGCGTTGGAGCGGGATGCCGGCGAGCAGACCCTCGCGCACGCTCGCCGGCAGAACCTCGGTCATCGCGGTCTCGATGTACCCAGGAGCCACCACGTTGACGGTGATCCCGCGGCTGCCGAGCTCGCGCGCCAGCGACTTGCTGAAGCCGATCACCCCGGCCTTCGACGCCGCGTAGTTCGCCTGGCCGGCGTTGCCCATCAGGCCAACCACCGACGACACCGAGACCACCCGTCCCCAACGTCGGCGCATCATCCCGCGCACCAGCTCTTTGGTGAGCGCGTAGACCCCGGTGAGGTTGGTGCGGATCACCCTCTCCCACTGCTCGAGGGTCATCCGCAACAGCAGGTTGTCGGCGGTGATTCCGGCATTGTTGACCAGGATGTCGATCGCTGCGAACTCTTCAGGCACCTTCTTGAGCCGGGCGGCGATCTCGGCGGGCTCGGCGAGGTCGAGCTCGAGCGCCCAAGCCGCGGCGCCGCCCGCTCGCAGCTCTTCGGCGATCGCCTCGAGCTTGTCCCGGCTGCGCGCGGCGAGGACGATGCGGGCGCCACGCTCGGCCAACAGACGCGCGATCGCTTCGCCGATGCCCTGCGACGCACCGGTGACCAGAGCGGTGCGCCCGTCGAGGCGAAACCGGGTCACCCGTCACCCCCAGCGCCGTTCGGCAGTCGCTCGAGATCGGCGGGCTCGCTGACCGCCAGCGCCTTGACGCCGGGCGCAATGCGCCGGATCATTCCTCCCAGCACCGCTCCCGGACCGAGCTCGACAAACAGCCCGACGCCGGCATGTTCGACCATGTGGCGCACCGACTCGATCCAGCGCACCGGCTGGTCGATCTGACGGATCAACGCGTCACGCACCGCCGACGCGCTGGTCATTGGCCGGGCGTCGACGTTGGACACCACCGGGATCTCGGGATCGCCGAGCTCGACCTCGGCCAGCAGCGGCGTCATCCGCAGCCGCGCCGGCGCCATCAACGGACTGTGGAACGGCGCCGACACCGGCAGCAGCAGCGCCCGCTTGGCGCCTCGTTCCTTGGCGATTGTGGTCGCAGCCTCGACCGCGATGCGGTGGCCCGCGAGAACGAACTGTTGCGGAGCGTTGTGGTTGGCCACGGTGCACACTCGATCGGTGGCCGCCGCGGCCGCCGCCGCCACCGCCAAAGCACCCTCGGCATCGAGCCCGAGCACCGCCGCCATCGCCCCGTCACCGACCGGCACCGCCTCCTGCATCAGCTGACCGCGCCGGCGCACTAGCCGCAGCGCGTGGCCGAGCGCGAGCGACCCGGACGCGACCAACGCCGAGTACTCGCCCAGGCTGTGACCGGCGAGCACCGCCGGCGGCGGCAGGCGCTCTCGGGCTTCTGAATGGATGGCGATCGAAGTCGCGAGAATCGCCGGCTGGGTGTTCTCGGTGAGCTGGAGCTGGTCCTCGGGCCCCTCCCAGCACAAGCGCGACAGCGCCATGCCGAGCACGTCGTCGGCTTCCTCGAACACCGCTCGCGCCCGCGCCGACTGTTCGGCGAGGGCCCGGCCCATGCCGACCCGCTGCGACCCCTGGCCGGGGAACACGAAGGCGTGCGTCATCATCGGTCGACCACCTGTTCATCCGGCCGTGGTCACCAGCGGATCGCGGTCGCGGCCCAGGTCAGCCCGGCGCCGAAAGCCGCCATCAGGATGATGTCGCCGGGATCGATCTGGTGGCTACGGTTGAGCTCGTCGAGCGCGATCGGGATCGACGCCGCGGAGGTGTTGCCGTAGCGCTCGATGTTGACGTAGACCCGTTCGGGATCGATCGCCAGCCGTTGCCCGACCGCCTCGATGATCCTTCGGTTGGCCTGGTGCGGGATCAGCCACCGAACCTGGTCGAACTCGAGACCGCACCGGACGAGGACCTCGGAACTGACTTCGGCGAGCGAACGCACGGCCACTTTGAAGGTCTCGTTGCCCTTCATCTTGATGAACGGCAGCCGCTCTTCGATGCTCTCTCGGTCGTTGGGCGGTCGCCGGCTACCCCCACCCGGCATGTACAGGAGCTCGCTGAGCGAGCCATCGCTGCGCAGCACATTGCCGAGGATGCCGCGGTCGTCGGCGCTGGCCTGGAGCACCACCGCGCCGGCGCCGTCGCCGAACAGCACGCAGGTCTGACGATCGGTCCAATCGGTGAACTTGCTGAGGATCTCGCTACCGATCACCAGGACGTTCTTGGCAGCGCCGTTCTCGATGAACTGGGTCGCGATCCCGAGGCCGTAGAGGAAGCCGGAACAGCCCGCCGAGAAGTCGAATGCCGCTGCTTTGCGTGCTCCGATCGCCTCTTGAACCAAGCAGGCGGTGGCCGGAAACAGCATGTCGGGCGACACCGTGCCGCAGATCACCAGATCGAGGTCGGCGGCGTCGACACCGGCCATCTCGAGGGCCTGCCGGGCGGCGGGGATCGAGAACGTGCTGTTCGACTCTTCCGGCGCCGCGATTCGCCGCTCTTTGATGCCGGTGCGGCTGGTGATCCACTCGTCGGTGGTGCTGACCATGCGCTCGAGGTCGGCGTTGGTCAACCTGCGCTCCGGCACTGCCCGGCCGGTGCCTACCACCTTGGCCTTCATGACCCGGTCGCCTCCTGGGAAGTCGTCGTTGGCGGCGACGCCACCAACTCCAGCTGTGATAGCCGGTCGCTGATTTTGTGGTGAACATCGTTCTCGCAAAACTCGACCGCCCGGCGCACCGCGTTCTTCATCGCGGTGGCGTTAGCGCGGCCGTGGGCGATGAAGCAGCCGCCGCGCAACCCGAGGAGCGGCGCCCCGCCGTACTCGTCGTAGGTGGCGCGCCGGCGAAAGCGCTGGAATGCCGGCTTGGCGAGCAGACCGCCAAGTGCGGTCAGCCACTGTTTGCCGATCTCCTCGCGCATCATTCCGAGCAACATCTCGGCCAGACCCTCGGCGCTCTTGAGCGCGACGTTGCCGACGAAACCGTCGCACACCACGACATCGACGGTGCCCGCGAAGATGTCCCCGCCCTCGACGTTGCCGACGAAGTTGAGACCGGCGCGCCGGAGCTCCTTGAACACCTCGCGGGTGAGCTCGGTGCCCTTGGAGTCTTCTTCGCCGATCGACAACAACCCGACCCGCGGACGCGCAACACCGACGATCTCTTGGGAATAGAGGTCGCCCATCACCGCGAATTGCTGGAGGTGGATCGCCTTGGTGTCGACGTTGGCGCCGATGTCGAGCAGGATGGTCCAGCCCCGGCGGTTGGGAACCGCGGCGGCGAGCGCCGGGCGATCGACGCCCGGCGCCACGCCGATGATCATCTTGGCGACGATCATCGCGGCGCCGGTGTTGCCGGCGCTGACCATCGCCGCAGCGCGGCCTTCGCGCACCAGCTCGGCGCAGATTCGGATCGACGACCTTCGCTTCTTGCGGATCGGTGTGATCGCCGGCTCGTCCATCCCCACGACCTCGTCGGCATGGACGATCTCGATTCGCTCGGCGACCGCTGCCGGGAGTCTCAGACGCTCGAGCTCGGCCTCGACCTGTGCTTTGTCACCCACCAGCAGGATGGCGGTACCGTCTTCTTCGACGGCGCGCACAGCGCCCTCGACCGGATACCGGGGAGCGTCGTCCCCACCCATGGCATCGACCGCGATCAGCATCGGACGCCGGACCTGAGGAGCTGGGGTCGACTGCAGCCGATCCTTCCCCGCCCTCGACTACAGGGTTTCCTTGGCCTCGAGGACATCGCGACCCCGGTACTCGCCACAAGAGGGGCAGACCCGGTGGGGCAGCTTGATCTCGCCGCAGCTTGGGCACTTCGAACCTGCGGGACGCGGCAGGGCGTCGTGGGCGCGACGACGGTCGCGGCGCGCCTTGGAGTGGCGTCGTTTGGGATTCGGCATGGCAGGGATTCCTTATTCGTCAACCGACGGCTGGTGTTCCAGTCCGCCGCGAGGATCGCGGGTCCGAGGGTCGGCCGCGCGGCCGACCCAATGAACCGTGGATTCCTCGTCGGTGCTCTACTTTCTCGAAGGTGGATTTGGGAGGCGGTCCTGGTTCTGCGCCAAGGCCGCCCAGCGAGAGTCAGCCGGAGCCTCGCAACCGCAGGGTCCGGCGTTCAGGTCGGCCCCACAGGTGGAGCACAAACCACGACAGGTCGGCAAACAAAGAGGCTTCATCGGAAAGTTCAGCTGCACCTGCTCGTAGACCAGAGGCAGAATGTCCACTTCCTCCCCCGCAACCCACACAATATCCAGGTCTTTCTTCTCCAACTGGAGCTCGGCGACGTTCGCGCCGCCAGCGGCGTCGCCTTCCGAACCGGGCATCAACAGGACTTCGAACTCGTACTCGGCGCTATCACGGGTCGGCTGCAAACAGCGAAAGCAGCTGAGGGTGTAGTTGTATCGCAGTTGTGCGCGGAGCAAGAAGCCCGGTCGCACGAACTGCAGTTCCCCGGCGCACCCAATCGACCCGAGCTCGACCAGTTCTCCGCGCTCGAACTCCTGCGCGTCGAGGGCCAGCTCCTCCCGCCAGCTGAAGGCTTGCTCCCTCGCCTGGTCGAGCCTGATACGCATGGTTCCCCCGCCGGACCGCTCAGGCTACGGGAAGAGGCCCTGGAGTGTCAATCGAAGTCGGGTGCGAAGTCGGGTGCGGAGGTGATCCGAACCGCCCCCGGCCGGCCCTCGACCACCAGGCGCCGCGAACCCTCGAGTCGGCTCGCGACAGCTCCGATCAGGCGCCAGTCCAAGCCGTCGGACAACCGCGGAATCACCCTCAGGGGCAACCGGTCGAGTCCCCCTACCAGCTCCTGGGCGAGCGCCGCGACCGTCGCCGGCTCGATGTGCGCCGCCCATTGGCCGTCCTCGATCTCCGCTGGGCTCGGCAGCCGCTCGAGTCGCGGCTGCAGCCGTCGGCCCAGTTCCTCGCCCCGGCGGTCGCTCCAAACCGCCTGCCAATCGCCCAAGACCTCGCTTCCGAGCTCGACTCCGAGCCGCGACAGCAACTTCTCGCCAGGCAGCGAGAATCGGCCGGCCGCTCCGCTGCCTGAACTGAGGGCGCCTGAACTGAGGACGCCTGAACTGAGGACGCCTGAGCTCAGGGCGACCGCGCTCGGCACCGCGACGATGTGACCGGCGCCGGATCGCGGCGGACGCGGTCCGAGGAGCGCCAGTACCTGCCAACCGCTGCCGGCGGAGCGCAACACCAAAATGGCGACCTCCCCTCGCTGGTCTCGTTCAGCGATCTCGCCGGCGTCCGTCGACAAACCCTCGAGCGCGAGCGCGAGCCGCATCTCGGGCGGCGAAGCTTGAGGCGAGCGCGCGAGGTCCCGGATCAACCAGTCGTCGCCCAGGCGCGAGACCCCGAACGGTCCGGCACCGAGAAAGTCGAGGCGGCCACCGCGCGCAGCGAAAGCGGCCACCAA
>JAQBHE010000218.1:0-14083 GCA_032128015.1 Holophagae bacterium | reverse complement strand
CTACCGATCGGTAGGTCGGCTACCGATCGGTCGGTCGGATTGCGCAACCGGCGAATCCGCCACAACACTCTCGACGGCAACCCCGGCTCGCTCGACGCGGCCACGCCGCCGTATACGGCTTCCTGGCGCGAGATCGCCGGCGAGATCGGGCTCGACGCAACCGCCGATGGTGAGCGAGCCGCACGCGGTACACCGTTCCCGCAGGCACCGGCCGAGCCGAATCCCCCCTAGAGGTCCGCCAACCCAGAAGGCGTAGTGCCCTCGCTCTCCTGCCACGCCTTCCGAAGCAACTCGAGAATTGCGGCCCGGTCACTCACCATCGCGCTACTCCGGCGCACCGGCGATGCGAAGCGAACCCCGACCGGAGTCCTCGGCAAGCGCCTCTGGTTCTTTGAGGTCGGATGCAGCTTTGGATTCTGCTGTTCTGGAATCATCAGACGACTCCTCTTCGACGAACTCGTCGAAGTTCAACAATGTACATGGGGATTGCGGTGTTCGTAGGAGTGGCGCTAGCGCGGAGGAAAACGCTTCTTCATCGCTGTCAAACGGCTTGGCCTGCGCGAATAGATTGGTGGCTTCATCCAAGTCGATGGCGAACTCGTGGGACGGATAACCGTGGACCAAGTGGCGCAGACTCGCCTCGTTGAGATTCTTGGAGCGCTCTACGAGCCTCGTGCCGTAGGCCTCGGCTATCGCTAGGTACCTCTCGACCTCACCAAGTCGGTGCGGGTCAATCTGTGCCGCAAGCGGACTACACAGAGAGCTTGACAGACCACTCGCGAGTTCGCAAGCCATCTTTGTGGAGAGACTCCCTGAACTCCGATCGAGGATTTGGAGCATGAAGAACTCGAACGCGGCGAACATCCGAGCCTGAACCGCCCCGAACGCTTCAAGGGTGTCGAGGCCTGAGGTTCTCTTGACGCGCAGCTCGTCAGGCGCGGCTATCTGCACATCCAACGGTCCCAGTTCCCCACGACTACCAAAGGCTAACTCGTGCGCGCTCAGGGCGAGCAGGGTGCCGGCACTTTTGCAGGGACCGGCGATCAAGATGCGGACCGACTTGTAGCGACGCTGCATCAGCCGCCCTGCCCGAAACGCCGCGTGCGCATCGCCCCCGTACGTCGTCAGGAACAGAGTTAGGTTGCTGCGCCGCTGAACCTTCGGCGACTGCAGCCACTCGGAGAAATTCGCCAGCTCGGCATCAAAAATGTCCCCGCTATAGAGGATGAGATCCGTGTCGCGGTTCCTCTGGTACGCCCCAACCAAGGCGATCGCAGACCCTGCCTCTACCGCTCCCGGCTCCGGATTCGCACTGCCTTCCGTCACGATTCACACTCCCTATCGCGCCCGCAAACCTCTTCGCGTCTGTTTGCCCGACTCAGGCCTGAGCGTCTCTGGCCGGCCAGCCTACGAGCGAGTCTAACAGTCTCGCGCTCGGGTCATGGGAAACCGACGCTCGGGTCACGGGAAACCGAGCCGCCCTAGCTCTCGGCCCACCTGGTCAAGGTCGCGTCTCCGTAGCCGTGCGAAGGCTCGAAACGGTGCGCCATGCTGCCACCTAGCTGCCACGGAGCCAATGAGTCGGAACGATCGGACGAGCAAACCATTGAAAAAACTGGAGCGGGAGACGGGATTCGAACCCGCGACCAACAGCTTGGAAGGCTGTGACTCTACCCCTGAGTTACTCCCGCAGAAAGCGAAGCGAGGACACGATCTGCCGCAGTCCGAGCGAAGCGAGGACCGCATCCCTCCCCTCCTCCATCGAGAACGGTCGAGCGGATGGATTCGTACCACAGTACCCGAGGTCGAAGACCTCGGGTACGACAGTCAGAACCATCCGCCGCCACCAGTGACGAGCGCAGCGAGGAATGGTGGAGGCGGATGGATTCGAACCACCGTAGGGCATAAGCCCGGCAGATTTACAGTCTGCTGCCTTTGTCCACTCGGCTACACCTCCGCACCTGATGCGCTGTCCCCTCCGACTTGTCAAAGATTGGCTCGGCGGTCTGCCTCTTGGAGCCGGCACTCGGAATCGAACCGAGGACCTACTGCTTACAAGGCAGTTGCTCTACCTCTGAGCTATGCCGGCCGCGTCCCCTGCGACTGGACGCCAAGACCGCAAGAGTCGGACCGCTAGCCGCCGCCAACGCGAGGCGAGTCGGCCCGTACCTTCGGACACGGCAGTGTACCGGCTCGAACCCACGGCGGCAAGCGCACTCGAGCTCTCAGCGACAGGAGCGCGGCCTCGTCCCGAGACTTCGGATCAGCCCTCTAAGCCTGCCGGCGCTGCCGCACCGCTTCGTAGAGCAGCGCGGCCGCCGCGGTGGCGACGTTGAGCGAGGCCACCCGCCCGAGCATCGGAAGACCCACCAGGGCGTCGCATTGGCCGCGGGTGCGCGCGCGCAGACCGCGGTGCTCTCCGCCCAAACACAGCGCCAGCGGTCCGGTCAGGTCTCTCTGCCAGGGCGGCTCCCCCGAAGGATCGCAGCCGTAGATCCAAAAGCCGCTGTCGCGCAGACGGTCGATCTCCTGCGCCGAGTTGGTGATTCGCTCGACCGCCAGCCACTCCGAGGCTCCGGCCGAGGCCTTGATCACGGTCGGGGTCATCGGCGCCGAGCCGCGGTCGCGCACCATCACTCGGCCCACCCCGGCTCCCTCGCAGACCCGCAACAGCGCTCCCAGGTTGCGCGGATCCTGGATGTCCTCGAGCAGCACCACCAGGCTCGGGTCACCGGCGTTGGCAGCCTTCGGCGATCCGAGCACCCAGGCCAAAACGCCATTGTGAGGACCGCTCGCCTTCGCTGCCAGCTCGCGCTCGGACACCTCGCGGACCGCGATGGAATGCCGCTCCGCCAGCTCCTCGAGCTCCGAGCGCCGGCGGCCATGGGCGCCGGCGAGCCAGAGCTCGTGGACATCGTGGGGCCGGTGCCGGAGCAGCTCCCGCACCGGCTGGTAGCCAAAGACCACCAGCGGCGCCGCGCCTTGGCTGCTGGAATCCACCTCAGACCTCGCCGTCGACCATCAAGACCACCGCCATCGCAGCGATTCCCTCGCCCCTGCCAAGCGCCCCGAGGCGCTCGTTGGTGGTGGCTTTGAGCCCCACCCGGTCGGCGGCGACCCCGAGAACCGCGGCGATCCGCAGTTGGATCGCCGAACGATACGGCTCGAGCTTCGGCGCCTCCGCGATCAGGGTCAGGTCGCAGTGGATGATCCGCAAACCGCGAGCCACCACCAAGGCCATGATCCGCTCCAAGAGGTCGACACTCGACGCGTCGCGCCAGCGCGGGTCTCCGGGGGGAAAGTGGGCGCCAAGGTCGCCGAGCGCGGCGGCGCCGAGGATCGCGTCGCCGAGGGCGTGGAGCAGCACGTCGGCGTCGCTGTGACCAGCCAACCCGCGTGGGAAGGGGATGACCTCCCCTCCCAAGACCAGCCGACGACCCTCCACCAGAGGATGGATGTCGTAACCGTGACCGATGCGCAGTCGGTCGAGCTGGTCGAGACTCTTCACCCGGCCGAACCTACCAGGCCCGGCGCCGCGCCACCGCCTGAGCCTTCGGTGTCTGCGGTGCTCGGGGAGCAGAGCAGTGCCTCGAACAACGGGGTGTCCGCCGGGTAGGTGAGCTTGGGATTCGGGAAGCGGGCGACGACCGCTCGCACCGCCACCCCGGCGGCTTCCAACAAACCGCATTCGTCGGTCGCGATATGCCCACGACGGCGCGCCTCGGCGAGGGCTCGCTCGAGGGCCTCGCGCCGACAAACTTGCGGCGTCTCGGCGCGAAACAGACCGCTGCGATCGACGGTCGCCGCCACGAAACCTTCCACAACCCGCTTCAAGGTGTCACTCACCGGCCGACCGAGGATCGCGGCGCCGTGCTCTCGCGCCGCTGAGACCACCGCTGCGACGTCGCGAGGATCGATCGCCGCCCGGGCGCCGTCGTGGACCAGGATCCAGTCGCTGGCCGAGGCGGCACTGCGTTCGAGGCAGCGGCCCACCGATTCCTGCCGCTCGGCGCCACCGACGATCCACGACGTCCGCTCGGCGAGATCCGGGCGCCAGCGCTCGACTTGGAGCTGCGCCTGCTCCACGTGCTCGCGCGGCAGCGCCACCACCAGACTCGCCACTCCGGCGTCGACCAGACGAGAGAGCGTCCACACCAACGCCGGTCGCGAGCACAGCGGCACCAACACCTTGGGCCCGGCGGCGCCAAAGCGCTCGCCGCGCCCGGCGGCAGGCACCAGGGCATGCACCCTATCGGTCATCGACAAGCCGGGCGCCGCCAACGAGCCGGCAGTCCAGAAACCCGGTCCGTGGCATCCCGATCACACCGCCAAGATGTCCTTTTCCTTGTTCTCCAGGGTCTTCGCGATCTCGGCCATGTAGTGATCGTGGAGTTTCTGGACCTCATCCAACCCCCGGTGCTCGTCGTCCTGGCTGATCTCTTTCTCGCGCTCGAGGTGCTTGAGGCGGTCGTTGCCTTCGCGCCGAGCCAGGCGAACCCGGTTGCGGCAGCGCTCGGCCATCTCGTGCGCCAGCCGGACGAACTCCTTGCGCCGCTCCTCGGTCAAGGTCGGTACCGGCACCCGGATCACCTTGCCGTCGTTGGAGGGGTTGAGGCCGAGGTCGGAGCTGCGAATGGCGCGCTCGATGGCCCCGATTTGGGTCTGGTCCCAAGGCTGTGCCATCAACATGCTGGCGTCGACGACCGAGAGGTTGGCCAGCTGGTTGATCGGTGTCGGAGTACCGTAGTAGTCGACCAGAACGCCTTCGAGGAGCGAGGTCGAGGCGCGGCCTGTCCGCACCTGCTTCAGCTCGTGGTGGAGCGCCTGGATGGCCTCCCTGATCTCGTGCTCGACGTGGCGAAACAGCTCGTTCATCTGGCAATGACTCCTGACGACTCCGTGACGACTCCGTGACGACTCAGCGACTACTGGTGACCGCGAAGGAGCCTATTGTGAAGGCGGCCGCCGCCCAAGGGAAGGGGCCCAAGGCAAAAGGAACGATCCGCTGCTCAGTCGCCGGTTACCATCGATCCCACCGCTTCACCGCACACCACGCGACGGATGTTGCCGGGCGTCATCAGGTCGAACACCGCAATCGGCACGTGGTTGTCCCGGCACAGGCTGATCGCCGCCGCATCCATCACCCGCAGGTTGCGCTCGAGCACCTGTTGGTAGGTCACCTCAGGCAGCAGCTTGGCATCGGGGTCGAGGCTGGGGTCGGCGGTATAGATGCCGTCGACGGTGGTCGCCTTGAGCAGGATCTCGGCGTGGATCTCGTTGGCGCGCAGCGCTGCCGCACTGTCGGTGGTGAAGTACGGGTTGCCGGTGCCGGCCGCGAGAATCACCACTCGGCCCTTCTCGAGATGGCGAATCGCACGCCGACGGATGAAGGGCTCGGCGATTTCGCGGATCTCGATCGCGGTCTGAACCCGGGTCGTGACCCCTGCCTTCTCGAGCGCGTCCTGGAGCGCCAGACCGTTGATCACGGTCGCCAGCATGCCCATGTGGTCGCCGGTGACCCGGTCGATCCCCCGGGCACTCGCGGCCATGCCGCGAATGATGTTGCCGCCACCGATCACCACCGCGATCTGCACCCCGAGCTCGTGAACGCCACGGACCTCGTCCGCAATCTTCACAACCACCGGCTCGTCGATGCCGAAGCTCTGACGGCCCATCAAGGCCTCGCCCGACAGTTTGAGCAGGATCCGCCGGTAACGCGGAATCGCCGGGGCGGCGGCCGATCGGGTGGCTGGCTGGGTCACGATCGGAGTCTAGCAGCCCGGGGTGAAAGTCAGTTTGCCCGCATTGCGAGCGCCGTGGGCCCAGATGCAAGGAGGAGCGACGGAGGCGATGCGGGGACATCGTCAAGGAGCGCCGACGCCGCAGATGGGTCCGCGCCGCCGCAACCCGAAGGGCGACAAGGACTTGCAGCGTAGCCGGTGGCGAGAAGCCGGTTCACGACGCAGAGCGCGCCTCCGTCCGCCGTCCGGCTTCTCGGCCACCGGCGAAGCGGAAAGACCTTGTCGTGCGGGCGTGCTGGCTTTCACCCCCGGCTGCTAGCAGCCCGTGGTGTCGGCTCGACCGCCCCATCGTTCGGAGAGGGGCCGCTTCGGTGCGCTCGGCCGTTCCGCGGGTGGACTGCCGCCGCCGGACCCGCGGCGGCGCCTGGGCCCGAGCGCTCTACTCGCTGGCGCCAGCCTGCTCGCCGAGTCGGAACCGCGCGAATCGGCTGACCTGGATGTTCTCGCCGGTCTTGGCGATGGCGTCGCGGACCAGATCTCCGACCTTGCGATCCGGATCCTTGACGAACGGTTGCTCGAGCAGCACCGACTCGCCGTAGAACTTCTCGATCTTGCCGTCAACGATCTTGTCGACGATCTGCGCGGGCTTGCCCTGCTCGAGCGCTTGCTCGCGGAAGATCCGGCGCTCGTTCTCGAGGACAGAGGTCGAGACTTCTTCGCGACGGACGAACCGCGGCTCGGACGCGGCGATGTGCATCGCCAGGTCGCGGACCAACTCCTGGAATTCGTCGGTGCGCGCCACGAAGTCTGTCTCGCAGTTGACCTCGAGCAGGACACCGATCTTGCCTCCCGCATGGATGTAGGAACCGACGACCCCTTCGGCGGTGGCGCGGCCGGAGCGCTTGGCCGCAGCGGCCAGGCCCTGTTTGCGCAGCACATCGATCGCCTGGGCAAAATCCCCAGCAGCGTCAACCAACGCCCGCTTGCAATCCATCATTCCGGCGCCGGTGTGCTCGCGGAGCTCTTTGACCATCTGTGCGGTAACTGACATCGAGAATCCCTCTGTGGTTCTGTGAGCCGCAGGCGACACGGGGAGATCTGCGGCGCGCCGTCGGCCTTGCTGGGGTCGACCGACCTAGCCGCAAGTGGGCCCGGCGGTACCCCGCCGTGTCGGTCCGCTGGAGCCGCGCACCAGCTCCCCGGCCGGGCTAGTTGGCTTCGCCTTCGGCTTCCTCGAGACCGGCGTCGGACTCCGCGTCGGCATGGACCGCGGCATCTATCTCGGCTTCTACCTCGGCACTGGCCGGCGCCGCCTGATCCTTCCGGTAGTGCGCGCCAGCGTCGAACGCGTCGGCAATCTTGGAGACGAACAACCGGATGGTGCGAATGGCATCGTCATTTCCCGGGATCACGTAGTCGATCAGCTCCGGGTCGCAGTTGGTGTCGACGATCGCGATGATTGGAATCCCGAGTTTGTTGGCCTCGGCCACCGCGATGTGCTCCTTGCGCGGATCGACCACGAACAACGCGTCGGGCAGGCCCTCCATGTCGCGAATGCCATCGAGGTTGCGCACCATCTTCTGGTGCTCGCGATCCAGGCGCAGCCGCTCTTTCTTGGTCAGCAGGCCCTCGGGATCTTCCAACTTGGCCTCGATGTCCTTGAGCCGCTCGACCGAGGCCCGAATGGTCACGAAGTTGGTCAAGGTCCCGCCGAGCCAGCGATGGGTGACCCAGAACTGGCGGGCTCGCCGCGCCTCTTCCTCGATGGCATTCTGCGCTTGACGCTTGGTGCCGACGAACAGGATCCTGCGGCCGTGGCGAGCCAGGTGCTCCGCATACTCGAGCGCCGCTTCGAAGAGCTGGTGGGTGCGCTGGAGATCGATGATGTAGATCCCGTTCCGTCGTCCGAAGATGAACGGGCGCATCTTGGGATTCCAACGA
Organism: Holophagae bacterium; assembly: GCA_032128015.1. Taxonomy (GTDB): domain Bacteria; phylum Acidobacteriota; class Thermoanaerobaculia; order Multivoradales; family Multivoraceae; genus JAQBHE01. Next base: position 6,401 of record JAQBHE010000218.1, on the reverse strand, counting down.
CGGGTCTGGTGCCCAAAGTGGACCCCCGCCTCCAGCATCTGCTTCATGCTCAACTCGACCAAGACTCTCTCCTTCGCCGCCGCCGAATCCGAATCCAAAACGTTCCAAAACCGTACTGAGAACCAAATCCGAGAAACACCGTCTAACGCTTGCTGAACTGGAACCGTGCCCGCGCGCCCTTGAGGCCGTACTTCTTGCGCTCTTTCTTGCGCGGGTCACGGGTCAGGAACCCTTCGCTCTTGAGCGCATCGCGTAGCTCGGGCCGGTAGAGCAAGAGAGCCCGCGAGACACCGTGGCGAATCGCCCCGGCTTGCCCGCTGTTGCCGCCGCCACACACCGTCGCCCGTATGTCGAGGGCATCGACCAAGCCGGCGATCCGCAAGGGATGACGGACGATCATCCTCAAAACATCGTTGCCGAAGTAGCTATCGAGGCTTCGGCCATTGACCTGGATCTCGCCGGTACCCGGGCTGAGGAACACTCGCGCGGTCGACCGCTTTCGGCGCCCGGTTCCGTAATGGATCTGTTCGCTCACCTATTGTGCCCCCATCCTCTGACTCCCCGTTACCGCTAACTCGGCGTTACCACTGACTCGGCGTTACCACGATTCCCGGCACGGCGCGCCCCACCTAGCACGGACAAGAAGCTCGACTGGCTCACGACCTCGAAGCTGCGGCGAGGTCGAGCGCCGCCGGCTGCTGCGCTTGGTGGGGATGCTCGCCGCCAGCGTAGATCTTCAGCTTGCCCAGCTGCGCCCGCCCGAGGCGGCTCTTGGGCAGCATCCCGCGGACCGCCCGCTGGACCATCTGGGCCGGTCGCCGCGAGCGCAACTGGCCGGCGGTCTCCTCCTTGAGCTTCCCAGGGTAGCCGCTGTGACGGTAGTAGATCTTCTGTGACTCTTTGCGCCCGGTCAGCACCGTCTTCTCGGCGTTGACCACGATCACGAAGTCCCCGGAATCCATGTGAGTTGCGTACGTCGGCTTGTGCTTGCCGGTGAGCACCTGGGCGACTGCCGATGACAGCCGGCCCAGCGGGACGCCGGAAGCGTCAACGACAAACCACCGCTGCTCAATCTCGTCGCGCTTTGGACTGTAGGTGGTTCTGTTCATGGGTCGATCGTCTCCGCGGAAGAGCCCTGGGCTCTCAGCCCGCCGACTGGTCAGTTGGAAGCGATCTCAGGGGGAGGCCCGAATCGAGCCTCGGCCGCGAGGTCTGGATCCCGGGGCATAGGACGCAAGCTCCTCCCCAGGCAAAGAAGAACGATTCTAGGGGCGCTTGGGAGCGACTGTCAAGGCAAGCAGGCACGCGAACTGGCGATCCACCCGAAGCGAGAGACCCGCGAAGACCCGAGCCCGAGGGTCTCGCCGCCGGCTGTTAGCATCGCCGATGAAGACCGGACGACGGCCGATTCCCAGGAGCGCTACCGTGAGCTTGAGGGTGGGATTGACGGGCGGAATCGCCAGCGGCAAGTCGACCGTCGGCCGGCTGCTGCGGGAGGCCGGCTGCCTGGTGACCGATGCCGACCGGCTGGTGGCCGAGCTCTACCTGCCGGGCGCCGAGGGCGCGCGGCGTGTCGGCGAGCTGTTCGGCGGCAGCGTCCTCGACGTTGGCGGAGGTGTCGACCATGGCCGGCTGGGAGCGCTGGTATTTGGCGATCCGGAAGCCCGCCGGCGCCTCGAAGCAGCGATCCATCCGCTGGTTGGCGAACGCTTCGCCGAGCTCGCGGCCGGGGCTCGAGGCATCGTCGTCTTCGAGGCGACCCTGCTGGTGGAGACCGGCGGTTGGAAGAACTTCGACCGATTGGTCACCGTCGAGGCCGACCCCGAGCTGCGAGTGCGCCGCGCGATCGAGCGCGGCCTGCCGGAGGCCGCCGCGCGTGCCCGATTGGCGGCTCAAGCGACGCGCGATCAACGGGTCGCCCGAGCCGACTTCGTCATCGAGAACCGGGGCTCGCTCGAGGAGCTCCAGACGGCGGTCGACGGCCTGCTCGAGAGCCTCCAGAGGCTCCTCGAGGCCTCCGACCAGGGTTAGCGAGGCCGTTCCACAACGGCTGCCATTCCCTTGGGCCTAACCCGCCAACTTTCTGGCCAGGTCTCGCCACGCCCGTCCGCGGTGGCCGATCTCGTCCTTCGCCGAATCGGAAAGCTCGCCGTAGGTTTGTGCCAGCTCCCGGGGCAGGAAGACCGGATCCCAGCCGAAGCCGGCGGCGCCACGCGCCGGCAGCACCAGCTCCCCTTCGGTGTGCCCGACACCGACCACCGACCCGCGCGCGTCGCGAAAGCACACGGCGCAACGGGCGGTCGCTCGGGGATCGCCTCGATCGTGTGCGAGCTGGGCAATGCCCTCCGGACCGACGGCCTCGAGCAGCCAGCGCACCAGTGGACCAGGGAATCCGTTGAGCGCGGCCAGTTCGAGCCCGGTCTCCTCGACCACCAGCGGCCGTCGCAAACGACGCCACGCTTCCTCGGCCTTCGCCGCGAGCACCTCCAACAGGTCGCTCGACTGAATCTCCGGGAGATCGACGGCTAGGCACTCGATCGTAGCGCCGATAATCCGCTCGGCCTCGAGGGCCTTGTGCCGGTTCGAGGTCACCAGCACGAAGTCCGGCAAGCTTCCCGGCTGGCCGAGAGGGCTGCCGATCACGGTCGCTCGCTGGCGGATCCGAGGACCGCGCTCGGGGTCGCCAACCTGCCCTTCTCACCGCTCCCCTTCTCACCGCTGCCTTTCTCACCGAGTACCCGATGGACGCGCACCTTGGTTTGGAGTCCGGTGAGCGCGGTCTCGCCGAGTGCTTCGATTTCGAACTGGTCGCCGAGCTGGCTACGGGTGGCGTCGCCGATGATGATGTCGCCGGGCTCGGCTACTTCGCTTTCCAAGCGGGCCGCGACATTCACCGCGTTACCGAGCACGGTGTAGTCGACTCGCTGATCGCTGCCGACATCGCCGACCAGCACCGGACCGCTGTTGAGCGCGACCCGGCAGCGCACCTCCGCCAGTCCATGGGCGCGACGCTCGACGTTCCATTCAGCCATCTGGCTCTGGATCTCGATTGCGGCACGCACCCCGCGCTCGGCGTGGTCGGGCTGGTCCATCGGTGCACCGAAGAACGCCATCACGCAGTCGCCGATGAACTTATCGAGGGTTCCGCCATAGCGGAAGATAGTCGCCACCGACCGCGTGCAGTAGCCCGAAAGCAGCTCGGCCACGTCCTCGAGCGCGGCGCTTTCTGAGAACGCCGTGAATCCCACCAGATCGCCGAACAGCACCGTGACCTCGCCCTTGCGCAAGTGGCGCTGACTCAGGCTAGCGGTGGTGTCCTCGCGCATCACCGCCTCGAGCACCGCCGGCGAGTGGTAGCGCTCGAGCCGCCCGCGCACCCGCCGCTGTTCGCTGCGCTCGACGCCCACCGCCGCGTAGTTGGCGAGGGTGATCAAGAAGTCCAGGTGGCGCTCGTCGAGCTGGATGCCCTGGAACGCCGAGTCGACCTGGATGAACCCGGTGATCTTGTCCTCCGACCACAGCGGCGCGCACATCGCGGCCCGGATGCCGTGGATCTGGATCGATTTGCCGCCGAGCAACCGCTCATCGTCGAGCGCATCGAGGGTCAGCATTCCGACCTGGCCCTCCATCACGGTTCTGAGGATGGTCCGCGATACCGGCAACTCGCCGCGGGGCCGAAGCTCCACTTGGTCGCCGATCCGGGCGAGCCGACACTCGACGTCACTGACGCTGGCACCGAGAAGGATGAAGCCGCGCTCGATGGGCAACGCGCCGAAGGCAATGTCCATCACCCGCAGCAGGACATCGTCCGCGGTGTCGGTGTGGATGAGGTCGCGGGCCAGCCGATTCAACAACTCGAGGAAGCGCCTCGACCGGCTCGATCCCGCGGTTTGGTCGACCTCGATTGGCCGTTTGCGGGAAGTGAGAACTGCCGCCGAGACCTCGCCGACGCCCGACGAGAAGTCGGCCAAGCGGCGAACGATGGTCGCGTTGGGAATGGCTTCGGTGCTGGGCGACGGCATTGCCCTAGGCTCTCCCGCCACCACCCGGAGCTCGAACACCCCCACGGAGATCTTGTCGCCAACGCCGATAAGCGCGCGCTTCGTCGGCTCACCGTTGACCTGGATGCCATTGGTGCTCCCGAGATCTTCGATCGACCACTCACTCGCTTCGCGGCAACACAGCAGGGCGTGACGACGGGAGACCGAGACATCGGAGAGCACGATGTCGTTGTCGGAGTCCCTCCCCAGATGCATCTGCGGGCCGACGAGAGCGACTTCCTGCGCCGTGCCGTCGATCGCGAACTGCAGCCGCAGGCTCACTTCACCCATGGTCCGCGGGCCTCCCACTCTCAGGTTCATCGCTGGTGGCGGTCACGACACTCCGGCGAGCCGTAGCATGATCGCCTTCTGCGCATGCAGTCGATTCTCGGCCTGCCGCCAAACCCGGCTGCGATCGCCGTCCACCACCTCCGCGGTCACCTCCTCGCCGCGGTGACACGGCAGGCAGTGGAGAAACACCGCGCCGGGCTCGGCATGCGCCATCAGCTTGGCATCGACGGCGAATCCGGACAGTGCCGCGAGCCGCGATTCGCGTTCGGAGTCCTGGCCCATCGACACCCAAGTGTCGGTGTACACCGCGCTCGCGCCGGCCACCGCCGCGCGCGCGTCGGCGACCTCCTCGATCACAGCACCGGTGCTGGCAGCCTGGCGCTGGGCGGCGGCCAGGTAACGGCGATCGACCCGGTAGCCCTCGGGGCACGCCAGACTCACCGATAGCCCGACCTTGGCGGCGACGACGATCAGCGAGTGAGCAACGTTGTTGCCGTCGCCCACATAGGCGACCTTGCGGCCCCGGAGATCCTGCCATTCGTCGCGGAGGGTGAGCAGATCGGCCAGCGCCTGGCAGGGGTGAGAATCGTCGGTCAGGCCGTTGATCACCGGCACCGCGGAGTGTCGCGCCAGCTCCTCGAGATCACTCTGCGCGCCCAGCCGCGCCATGATCAGATCGAGGTAGATCGAAAGCGCGCGGGCGGTGTCGGCCATCGTCTCGCCGCGCGACACCTGGAGGTCGGCGGCGGACAAGAAAACTCCGTCGCCGCCGAGCTGGCGGACGCCGCGCTCGAAGCTCAGTCGGGTGCGGGTCGAGGCCTTGAGGAACAACAGGCCGAGCAACCGGCCCGAAAGGGCCTGGCCGAAGTCAGCCGGTCGAGAACGCACTCGGTCGGCGAGCACCAGCAGGTCTTCGACCTCGGCCGGTTGCCAATCGATCCATGTCAGCAGATGTCTGGTCACCCATGTCGCTCCGGAGCCGCCTTGCCGCGGCTGGTCAACCTAGCATACGGCGGCTCGACGAGCCTGTCCTAATGAGGCAGGCACGAGCCGGAGCACGCCCGCCCGCGCTGCTATATTCACCCCATGGGATTGTCGCGGAGCGCACCGCAGAATCCCCTTCACGAGCGCTACGCGTCGGCCGAAATGGCGGCGCTGTTCTCCGCCGAGAACCGTTTCGCGACCTGGCGTCGGTTGTGGGTCGAGCTCGCGAAGTGCCAGCAAGAGCTCGGCTTGCCGATCACCGCCGAACAGCTCCAGGCGCTCGAGCGCGCGGCGCCGCAGATCGACCTCGCTCGGGTCGCCGATCTCGAGCGCCAAACCCGCCACGACGTCGTCGCTCACCTGCGCCACTTCGCCGAGCTCGCCGGCGAAGGCGGAGGCGTGCTCCACCTCGGAGCCACCAGCGCCTTCATCACCGACAACACCGACTCCATTCTGGTCCAGCAAGGGCTCGACCTGCTGCTGTCACGACTCACCCGGGTGCTGCGCGACTTGGCGGCTTTGGCTCGTCGCACCCGCGCGATCCCGACCCTTGCGTACACCCATTTCCAGCCGGCGCAGCTGACCACCGTCGGCAAGCGCACTTGCTTGTGGGCCCAGGACCTGCTGATCGACCTCGAAGAACTCGGTCGACGCCGGCGCGAACTGCGCTGCCGCGGCGCCAAGGGAACCACCGGCACCCAGGCGAGCTTCCTGACCCTGTTTCGCGGCGACCACGCCAAGGTCGTCGAGCTCGACCGCCGGATCGCCGAACGCCTCGGCTTCGCGGGGTCTTGGGCGCTGACCGGCCAGACCTACCCACGCAAGCAAGACAGCCAGGTGCTGCAAGCGCTCGGCGGCGTCGCCGAGAGCTGTCACAAACTGGGGGTCGACCTGCGCCTGCTCCAGGGCGTCGGCGAACTCGCCGAGCCATTCGACACCGATCAGGTCGGGTCGTCGGCGATGGCGTACAAGCGCAACCCGGTGCGCGCCGAGCGGATGTGCGGCCTGGCGCGACGGCTGCTGACCGACTCGTTCAACGGCCCGCTCAACGCCGCGACCCAGTGGCTCGAGCGCAGCCTCGACGAC
>JAQBHE010000217.1:0-5640 GCA_032128015.1 Holophagae bacterium | reverse complement strand
GGGCTCGGCCCTCTCGGCGGCGAGCGCGAGGCCGGGCAGCCCGTCGGTGACCAGGTTGATCCACAGGATCTGGACCGGCAGCAGGGGCAGCGGCAGCCCGAGGAACGGGGCGAGGAGCAAGGTCCACAGCTCGCCGGAGTTGCTGGTCAGGGTGTAGCGGATGAACTTGCGGATGTTGTCGAAGATGCGCCGGCCTTCGCGCACCGCGTGGACGATGGTTGCGAAGTTGTCGTCGAGCAACACCATGTCGGCGGCCTCGCGCGCGACCTCGGTGCCGCGCAGGCCCATCGCCACGCCGATGTCCGATTGGCGAAGCGCCGGCGCGTCGTTGATCCCGTCGCCGGTCATCGCGACCAGCTGGCCGCGGCTCTGGAGGGCTTCGACGATGCGCAGCTTCTGCTCGGGGGTGACCCGGGCGCAGACCTGGGAACGGACGACCCGTTGGCGGACCGTGGCGACATCGAGATCTTCGAGCTCCGCTCCGGTCAAGGGCGCGCTGCCTGATTCGCCCAAGCCGAGCTGGTCGGCGATGGCACGGGCGGTCGCGGGGTGATCGCCGGTGATCATCACCGGGGTGATTCCGGCGGTGCGACACTCGGCGATCGCGGCCGCCGCCTCCGGGCGCAGCGGATCCTCCATCGCGACCAGTCCCAGGAACTCCAGGCCTTGCTCGACGGCGTTCGGGTCGAGCGTTTCGGGAAGAGTCGAGAGACGGCGGTAGGCGAACGCCATCACCCGCTGTCCCCGGCGCGCGCGCTCGGCTGCGGTCTCGAGCTCTGAACTCGGCCCGACGTCCTCGGTTGCAGTCGGAGAGGGTCGACCCTTGCAGAGTCCGAGCACATCCTCCGGACTGCCTTTGGTGAACGCGAGGAACCCGTCGCCGTCGCGGTGAATGGTGGTCATCCGGCGGCGCCGGGTATCGAATGGCAACTCGGCGTGACGCGGCAGCTCGCGCTCGATCTCGGCGCGCTCGAGGCCTGCCGCAGCGGCGACGCGGGCCAGCGCGACTTCGGTGGGATCACCCTCGAGCCTCCCTTCGGGGTCGCGGCGGGCGTCGTGGCTGATCGCCAACGCTTCGCCGAACCGGCGCCACACCTTGGACTCGAGTTGCTCGGGTCCCAGCCCCTCGATCCACTCGCCGTCGGCGAACAATCCGCTCACCCGCATCCTGTTCTCGGTCAGGGTGCCGGTCTTGTCGGTGCAAATGAAGGTCACGGCACCGAGCGATTCGGCGGCCGGCAGGCGTCTGATGAGCGCGTGCCGAGCCACCATTCGTCGGGCACCCAACGCGAGCGCCATGGTCACCACCGCCGGTAGCGCCTCGGGGATTGCCGCCACCGCCAGGCTCACCGCGGTCAGCAGCATCAGCAGTGCGGGCTCGCCCCGCGCGACGCCGAGCGCGAACATCGCGGCGCACAGGACGAGGATGCAAGCGGCGAGGCGCTTCGAGAACCCGTCGAGCCGTCGCGCGAGCGGCGTCCTCAAAGTCCGCCCGCGGCGCAACAGGCGGGCGACCCGTCCGAGCTCGGTGTGCATGCCGGTCGCTACCGCGAGACCGCGGCCACGACCGGCAGTGACCAGCGTCCCGCGATAGGCCATGGTCGTGCGTTCGCCGAGCGGGAGCTCGAGGGGGATGTCGGATCGCGTTTCGAGCTCGACGCCCTTGTCAACCGCTCCCGATTCGCCGGTCAGCGCCGACTCGTCGAGCCGCAGCCCCAGGGCCTCGATCAAGCGCAGATCGGCGGGCACCGCGCCGCCGGCTTCGAGCACCACCACGTCGCCGGGCACCACACCCTCGGCCGCGAGGCTCGCCAAGGCGCCGTCACGCAGCGCCTTGGCCGATGGCTCCGACAACCGGCGCAGCGCGGCCAGGGCGCGGTCGGCGCGATACTCCTGAATTGCTCCGAAGCCGCCGTTGAGGGTGACGATCGCGAGGATCGCGATCGTGTCGGCCCACTCGCCGAGCAGGCCGGAGACCGCCGCCGCGGCGATCAGCAGCAAGACCGTCGGCTGCGCGAACTGGTCGGCGACGATTCGCCACAGCGGCGAGCGGTCGCGGGTCTCGATGACGTTGCGCCCCCAACGCTCGAGACGGTGTGCGGCTTCGGCGGCGCCGAGGCCGCGCTCCGGATCGACGTCGAAGGCTGCAGCGACTGCTGCCGCGCTTTGCCGATGCCAGTCGGCGGGCTCGCCGGGTCGCAGATCGACCTGGGCGACCTGTTGGCCGGTGCTGGCCACTCTCGAGACCCCGGCGGCCGGTCGGCTCAGTAGCGGAACAAAGCGGCCGCCGGCTGGCGGTCAGGGAGCGAGCCGGCAGCGACGTCGTAGGCGGTTCCGCCGGTACGCAGGCAGAGGAGGACCGCCAGGTTCACCAGCTCTTCGGCGCTTTGGCCGGCCGGCGGCGCCGGGTCGACGACTCGGTTGAGCCGATCGTAGGCTCCCCATACCGAGCGACCGCCTTCCACAAGCAGCAGCTCAATCCGGCCCTCGAAGCCGGCGGCCAGGATCTGCGCCAGATCGGCGCTCGCGCGTTCGCCGCCCATCGACTCGCGGCAGCGCGCGGTGGCCTGGTCGACGCGCCGGCGAAACACCGCGCAAGCGAAGTCACGCGAGCGCTCGAGCAGCACCCGCTCGTCGATGCCGTCCGGGCTTCCGGCCACCACCCCGACGATCCGCTTGCCGTGAGCGCCGCTCTTGAACATTGCGCCGATGTAGTCGACCGCCGCCACCACCAGGGGTGCCGAGCCGCGCTCGAGGTAAGGGCTGAGACCGTGGTCGATGCGCTGGACGAAGCGTGCCACCTCCTCTTTGGCATCGTCGGCGCGGCCGCCGTGGCCGTGAAACACCCCGCCGCCGCGCTTCGGACCTGCGACACCGGTGCGCATCTGGGTATTGCTGTCCTTCCAGTCGGTGCCGACGACATCGGTCAACTGCGCCGGCAGCTCGGGGGTGGGTAGCAGGTGGATGGTCTCTCCAGAAGCTTCGAACAGCCGCACCTGGTGGAGGCTCGCCGCAAGAATGTAGAACCAGTCTTCGGTCGAGAGCGCCGGCAGCAACGCTGCGATGTGGGCGTGGCTCCCGACCACCGCGATCTCGTCGAGCGCGACCGGCAGCTCGAGGTATTGGCTGCCGTCGCGCCAGCCGCCGCGGCTGCCGGTGCGCCAGCGGTAGAGCGCGACGCCGCGAGCGCTGGCGCTCCACGTCCCGCCCTCGGCTAACGGATCGAGAAGGTCCTGGGCCTCGCGTCCGGCGATACCCGCGCTTGCGAGCTGGTCTTCGGCGCGGCGAAGCAACCAGCGCCTGCTGGCGAATCCTTGGCGCGGGTCGGTCGGGTCGTTCGCAAACAGGATCGAGACGCAGGGGAACCCATCCAGCTCCGCGAGGGAGGACAACGCTTGATGGAGCGGGCTCATGAAGGTCCTCCTCTTGTGAGTTTTCGAGTGGTGGCCGCGTGTTGTGCGACAGACGGTCGCGGCCAGGCCTGCCTCTCTCGGATCGTAGATCACCTTCGCGAGTCGGGTCCCGCACCGAGGGGTGGCGAGCGCGAGAGACCTGAGCGCCGGCCGGGATTGCGTATCTGCGCGCTGCGCTAGCCTGGCGGTTGACGAAGCTCGTGGGAGACGACTCAGCCGGCGTAACCGGGCGGGGGCTGGAAACCGCCGATCTCTTGCGCGAGCAGTCGCGCAAACTCGATCGTGGTGCGGTCATCGAACGCGGCTCCGATCGCCTGCAGGCCGATCGGTAGTCCGTCCTCGGAGAGCCCAGTCGGAAACACCGTGCTCGGCAGATAGCTAAGGGTCGCGAGACCGGCCCAGAAGATCTGGTCGAAGTACGGGCCCGGCTTGCCGTTGACCGTGAGCGTGCGCGACGCCATCGGGCTCTGGTCGAGGGGGAATGCGGTGGTCACGGTGATCGGGCAGATCAGCACGTCCCAGTCTCGGAAGAACTGCTGCCACTGGATACGGAAGGAGCCGCGGCGCCCGTTGAGCGCCATCCAGTCCCCATACTTGAGGGTCCCCTGCGGGCCGTTCATCATGGCGTTGAGGATCGGGAGGTAGGTCTCGTGCGAGGCTTTGCCAGAGAAGCCCGGGCGGGCCGAATCGGAGACCTTGGCGCCCAGACGCTTAAGTCGCTGGCCGATGCTGGCGACTCGATCGGCGATCTCGCGATCCACCGGCGCGACAGGATCGTCGGGCCAGAGCGCGACGCGCAGGCCGGCGAGCGAGGTCATCCGTGGCTTGGGCAGATCGAGACGCCAGCCCGGCGCCAAAAGCACGTCGGGTCCAGAGACCACCTTCATCGCGAGAGCCAAATCGTCGGCGGAGCGCGCCAGCGGCCCGACCACCGCCAGGTCCGGGTCCTGGGCGCCGGCCGGCACTCCCGGTGGTTGATGGCCCCGCGTTGGCACCACCCCAAGAGTCGGCTTGTGGCCGTAGACCCCGCAGTAATGAGCGGGGTTCCGGATCGATCCGCCGATGTCGGACCCGCTGTCGAGTCCGGTCATGCCGCTTGCGAGAGCGACCGCCGAGCCGCCGGAAGAGCCGCCAGGAGTCCGCCCCAGATCCCACGGGTTGTGGGTCGTGCCGTAGACCTCGTTGTAGCTTTGAAAGTCGCCGAGATCGAGCGGCACGTTGGTCTTGCCGAGGAACAGAGCGCCGGCCTTCTTGAACCGCTCGGCGACCACGGCATCCGTTTGGGCTTTGCTCTTGGCTGCGCTCGGATGGCCCCAGGTGGTGGGGAGCCCGGCGATGTCATACGACTCCTTGATCGTCATGGGCAGGCCGTGAAGGGGGCCGAGCGTCTCGCCGCGGACGATCGCCTTGTCCGCGGCCTTGGCCGCATTCAGAGCGCGGTCGAAGTCGCGCACGACCACCGCGTTGAGCTTGTCGTCGTACTTCTCGATGCGGGCGATGAAGTAGCGGGCCAGTTCCTCGGAGCCGATCTCCTTTTTCTGGAGCTTCGCGGCGAGATCGACCGCGGACTCGAAACCGAGCTCGTCGGAAGGGGATGGACTTGGGGCTGCTGAGGGCACGGATCCTCCCAAGGCGCCACCTCCGAAGAGGGCCGCGGAAGCGGCGAGGGCGCCAGTCTGCTGAATCATCTCGCGTCTCGTGGTCTTGCTCATCGATCGTCTCCTGAGAGCGCTGAAGAGAGCGGCTCTGAGCGAAACGGGCTTAGTGAATTCTAGCGGGATCGTGGCTTCAGCCTACTCGTAGCGCAGCGCTTCGATGGGGTCGAGCTGAGCGGCCTTGCCGGCGGGGTAGATCCCGAACGCCACGCCGACCAGCGAGCAGAAGCCGAACGCGACCGCGATCGCCCAGGGCGGAACGTAGGCCGGCGGCCAGTCTCCGGGCATGACGTAGGAGGCTAGCGCACCGGCGCCGTAGCCGAGGACGATGCCGATCAGGCCGCCGAGCAGCGACAGGGTCACCGCCTCGATGAGGAACTGGATCAGGATGTCTTGGCGGCGGGCGCCGACTGATTTACGGATGCCGATCTCCCGCGTCCGCTCGGTGACCGAGACGAGCATGATGTTCATGATGCCGATGCCGCCCACCAGAAGAGCGATGCCGACGATGCCGCCGACGATGAAGGTGACACTGCCGAGGAGCGTATTCGTTTGCTCGAGGATTTCGTCCT
>JAQBHE010000216.1:0-2833 GCA_032128015.1 Holophagae bacterium | reverse complement strand
GCTTGCCGGTTTTGGCATCGATCGCCCACAGGCGGGCGTCGGTGCTCGGCTGGAAGATGCGCTGCTCGCCTCCAGCGGCCCAGTAGGCGACCGCGCGGCTGTTGAAGCCGAGGTTGGTGGGACGGCCGAAGGCCTTGGCGTCGGTGTCGAACTCCCACTTTTGCTTGCCGGTTGCGGCATCGATTGCCGCGACCACGCCGAGCGAAGTGTTGATGTAGAGGGTGTCCCCGATCTTGAGCGGCGACGACTTGTAGCCGAAGGCCCTCAGGCCCGGGTTGTCCTTGGCCAGCGCGCCATCCGGTGAGATCCACTGCCAGACCACCTGCAACTTGGCGACGTTGTCGCGGTTGATCTGGTCGAGCGGCGAGTACTGGGTGCTGCCCTTGTCGCCGTGGTAGTACGGCCAGTCGCCGTTGGGGGCCCCCGATTGAGCCGTCAATGGCGCGACGGCAAAAGCGAGCAAGACGAGCGACGCGCTGGCTAGCGCGCCAGCGGGCGAGTTTCTGCGTGGGATCGAGGACATCGGCGACTCCTTCGGCTCCAAGGTGCGGGTCAGACGGACCGCCAACGTTACATCGAACCGGCTCTTGGTCCGGTCAGTGGGTCAGCGCTCCCGGCCGACCACCGCCCGCACCTGGTACCCCTTGCCGTCGACCTCGACCTTGATCTTGGCTACTTCTTCGTCGCTGAGCAGGTGCTCGGTGGTGAAGGCCAGGACGTATTGGCTGCGCAGCTCCTGGGCGATCTGGGCGTAGGCGGCAACGACCTCGTCCATGTTGCTGCTGTAGAACACCCTGCCGGCGCTGTCCTTGGCGATGGTCTCGAGGTCGATCTTGCGGAAGCTCGGGCGCTCGGCGCCGAAGCCGCCGAGGGCGATGAAGTAGATCGGCACTCCGGACTGCGCGGCGGCGCGCTGGGCCTTGCCGAAGCCGAACCGGCTGCCGTAGTCGTCGCCGTCGGTCAGCAGCACGATCGCCTTGCGCCCGAGCCCGGGCTCGAACTCGTTGAGCGCGAACACGATCGAGTCGTAGAGCGCGGTGGCACCCGAGGCCTCGAGCCGCGACAGGCTGGCGATCAGGTCGAACACCCGTTCGGTGGTGGCCTGGACGAGCTTCGGACTGTCGTCGAAGTCGACGACGAAGGCGCGGTCGATGCGGGTGACGATGTCGCTCAAGAAACGCGCCGCTGCCTTGCGGGTGTCGGGCATGATCGCCCACATGCTCTCGGAGGAATCGACCGCGAGGCCGAGCACCAGCGGCACCTGGTCGGCGATCGCGAAGCGATCGATCCTGACCTCGGTCTTGCCGCTTCGCACCTTGAAGTCGCCGGCCGCGAGTCCGGCGACCGGTTTGCCTTCGGCGTCGGTGACCACGGTGTAGACCTCGACCAGGTTGACCTCCACGCGATCCTCGGCTCCGGCGGCCCCGAGCAGTCGCAGGTCCTCGACCTCGGTGCCATCGCGGAGCACCGCCACCACCCGCACGAAGTCGGCGTCGACGCGCGCCGGTCCCGGGACGCGGGTGGCGAAGGGCGGGCGAGTGAGAGTCGCGACCAGACGCTCGTTGCGGTAAAACTCCACCCGGTCGAGCTCGGCATCGCGCGGCAGGTTGACCTCGGCTTCGGCGAGCACATCCTGGGTGCCGGCGACCGGCTTCAACTCGTTGAGGGTGATCCCGAGTCGGGTGCGCGGACGGTTGACGGTCACCGAGTCTTCGCCGAGCAGTGCATCGCCGCGGCTCATCGCCACCACTCGCACCACCTGTTCGCGCGGCTGCGCGCCGAGGTCGATGGTGGCCGAGAACGGCTTCTTGGTATCGGTCGCGATCTCCTTGCCGTCGAGATAGAACACCACCCGCGCGATCGTCTCGAGGCTGAGCAGGACCTCGAAGGTCTGATCGCCGGTGAGGTCGTTGCCGCGCGGCGCGATCAGCTGGAGCACGGTCGGTCGCGCCGGCGATCGCGGTTGGCGTGGCTCACCGATCAGCGCCCGCGCCCGGCGATCCTTCTCGTTGCCTTCGGACTCAGCGGTGGTTGCCTTGGGATCGAGGTTGCCGGCTACCGGCGGTGGCGGGCGCCCGGCGACTTCGACCACGGTCGAAGGAAAGCCGTCGTCGAGGCTGTCTTCGGCATCCTCGGCGGTCGTTGCCCCCCACGCGCCGGTGCGCAGATCTTCGACCACCACCACGATGCGGTCGGTGTCGTCGAAGATCTTGATCGGGGCGCGGAGGATCCAGCGTCCTTCATGCAGCTCGAGCCCCGAGCCCTGGAGGCGGTCGACTTCGGGGTCGCGATCCAGGCGCTCGGTGACCACGGTGATCCGCAGATGGTCGCTGCGCAGGGGAACGCCGCTCGCTGGCTCGGGAAGCTGGCCGAGATCGACCGCAGCCTCGAGGGTGGCGCTGCCGGCGAGATCGCCGATCAGCACTGCTTCGATCGGGAGAGTGCCAGGCTCGTCGTCGTCGAGCAGTCGACGGGCGCGCACCAGGGCGAGCAGCGAAGGCACAACACCGGTGGTCCAGCGCGGCGCTCGAAGGTCGAGCGCTGGGTCTAACGGCCGGAGGTCGAGCGGCTCGGGCTCGCCGCCACCAGAGGTCGAGGAGCGGTAGCGGATGCGCACGGTTCGACCGAGCTCGGCCACCGTGGTCGCGAGGTCGGTCGTGGTTTCGAGGATGCGGCCGCCTGTCGCCTCGGCGAGGTCAATGTCCGGCGATCGCGCCGCCGGTTCGTCCGGCGCAGCGACCGGCGCTGCCGGGACGGCCGCGAGGCGCCACGGAAAGGAGTGCCAGCCGAGGGCGGCCAGGGTTCGGGAGAACTGGCGCTGGCGCTCGGGCTC
>JAQBHE010000215.1:0-3560 GCA_032128015.1 Holophagae bacterium | reverse complement strand
CGCGTCGGCAGCGCTGAACAGCCCGGCGTAGGTCCAGAGCGTCGGTCCCGAGTGACCGAAGAAGCTGGCGAGACCGACCCCGCGGTTGAGCGCATCGAGCAGCACTTGACGTGCCCCACCGACCCCGAGGTTGTCCAGGTAGGCGCGCTCGACCTGCCAACCGGCGGGCAGTCGGGCGATGAGGCCGTCGCTGAGCTCGCTGAACGACTCCGCTCCGCCGTCGTCGGCGTCGGCCGCGAACACCCCGGTCCGCCGATCGGTACGCGACGCATAGCCGACAGTCTTCGCCACCGCGGCCTCGAGCTCGGCCGCGGTCCGCACCGGCAACCGTCCCAGGGCTAGATCCGGAACTCCGTCGTCGTTGGTGTCGGCGTACAGCGGATCGACCGGGGCGTAGTGCACGATCGGGTCGGTCTGACGGTACAGCGACGGAATGAAGCTCATCGAGCCGAGACCGAGATAGTCCCGATAGTCGTAGCTGTCGCCACCGACAAGCAGCACGAACCGGGTCCGCAGGTTGCGGGCCGCCCAGGCGACATAGTCGCGGATCGCCTCGGCATCGACGATGCCGTCGCTCAACTGGTCGTAGACATCTCGAACGTCGACCACCTTCACCGACAGCCCATTGGACTGGTGATGGGCGACCAACGGTGCGAGACCCGCGATGAAGCTCGGATGGGTGATCACCAAGTAGTCGGCACGTCCGGTCAGGATGACGTCGGACGCCGACGGCGCCGCCTCGAACCGCGGCTGCAAGAACGCGCTATCTGCCGATACCAGATAGCGGGCCGAGCGCGACGAACCGGGGAAGGTCGCACTGTAGCCATTGCCGCCGAGCACGACCTGCGCGCCGGCGAGCCGGGTAACCTCTCCGCCGAGAATCCGATAGACCTGGACCGCGGACGAAGGTAGCCCTTCGACGGTGAAGGCGGATCCGGCCGCCACGAAATCGAGACGACCGTCGCGCGCCACAAACCGGCGCGGGTAGGTCAATCGGAAGCCATCGACCACCACCAGGTCAAAAAGCTGGCCGGTATCCCCGGCCACCGTGACCTCGACGTGGTTGCTGCCGTCGACCAGCAGACCTGTCGGCAGATTCACTCGGATCGTGTGCTCGACCAGACCGTCGAACCACGCGTCGTCGAGGACGCTGCCGTTGAGCGCCACCACGACATGGTGATCCGGAGTCGCCGGCCAATTGGTCATGCCCCAGGTCCGAACCTCGAGCTGAGGAGCAGCGGCCGCGGCGAGAGCGTCCACCACGATCTCGAATGACCGCGTCGCGGGAGTGGTGTAGGCCAGGATCTGCTCGTCGAACCAGGGATCACCAGTTGGCGACACGAAGCTGTACCCGCGATCGCGGTCGATCTCGAGCACCTCGGTGTACTCGCTGGCGATGCCGCCCTTCGCCTTGGTCTTGTCGTCGCGGACGTCGACCGCTTTCTTCTTACCTTCCGAAAGGAAGTAGACATTGGTGTCGGTGTAGAGCGTGTCGAGGGCCTCGCCGAAGAACTCGATCGCCGAACCAGGGCCGAAGGAACCGCCGCCGATCACTCTCGTCGCCACCACCTTGCCCTGGCTATCGATCGCGAGGTCTTTGGACTTGGCCCCGGCGAAATCGAAGCCCGCAGCAGCCAGCGCCTCGTAGGTGACCCGATGAAGACCGGTGCGATCGACCAACAGGCGGACGGTTCCGACGTTGGTCTTGGCCTTCGCAAAATCGCCTCTATCCGGGTTGTTCAGGACCGCTGCAACCGTGACGGTCGATCGGCGACCTGCGAGCATCGGCGCCTCTGGCGCGTGCTCGCTCCGGATCGCTTGCCAGTCGATCGCCCGCTCGGGCACCGGGTTGTTGCCGTAGCGCCGGCCGAGGGTGAAGGGACCCTTGAGCGTCGGACGGCCCGAGAGATCGACATCCTCGATCGCGAACTCACTACCGACAATCCCTGGCGCTTCGAAGGTGTACGACTGGGCTTCGATCGAGTCGAAGACCTGACTGCGGATCAGCTGGCGATTCACCTGCACCCAGTCTTCACCGCTCTTGGCGTAGAGATTGAAACCAACGTTTCCGGCCTCGGTCGCGGTCGTCCATTCGAAGCGGGTCCCGCGGCCGTCGGCGGCGGCGAAGAACGACGCGAGCGTCACCGGCACCGTGATCGGATCGACGAAGCCGAAGTCGACGGCCGTGTTGTCCTGACAACCGGCGAGGGTGACATTCTGCGGGTTGGCGGTAGTGCGGTCGGTGAGGTTCGCCGGCAGCGTGGACTCGTCGACTTGGACGCAATACTGGACGGCGCTGCCGCGATCGAAGAGGTAGATGCCACTGGCATTGGTCATCGGCGTCGCAATCGGAGTGCCCACGCAGGTCGCGCCCTGGAAGACCCGCACCGTGACGTTGGGGATCCCGATCTCGCTGCCGTTCTGGATGCCATTCTCGTCGAGGTCTTCCCATACCAGGTTGCCAATCGTCCCAAACCGGATCGGATTGGTGACGGAGCCGATTCCCGGCTGGCTCTGGACGCTGGTCGCGGTGGCGGTGTTCGCAATGTTGGTCTGGCCGCCGGCCACCGGATTGTTGATCGTCACCTGGAAGGTCAGAGGTGGGCTGACGATGATGCGGTTCGAGGTCGAGCTGAGGAAGGTCAGGCCGCCTCCCGCTGCCGTGGCGGTGAAGGCGACACTGCCCGCCGTCGCGCCAGCGGTCGCCGTGCAGTTCCAGGTGAAGGTGATCGGGGTCCCCGCGACGATGCTCTGACTCGCTGGACTCGCGGCGCCACAGGTCGCGCCACCGCCCCCGGCTCCACTGACGGTGAGGGCACTGGGAGTGATGCCGGCCGCCGGACCACTGGCGGTGAGGACCATGGTCACGGTGATCGGGTCGCCCACCGAAACCAGGTTGTTCGACGCCGTCATCGTGTTGGTGGTGGCGTTGGTCGGGGTCAGGGTCCAGTCCACCTGCAGGAAAGGGCGATCGAAGGCGGTGGCATTCTCGCGGCTCGAATAGCTGACCGGACTGCCGTTGCCGGCGCCGCCGGCCACCAGCACCAAACCGTTGTTGGGCAACCCGCCGTTCACCCACCCGTTCACCAGGCTGGTGATCGCCCGCGCGCGGAACCCGGCCGAGCTGGGTGTGATCGTGCCTTCGGACGCGGCATTGAAGTCACTGGAGCCGAAGACTCCGCCTCCGGCCCAAGAAGTGCTGCCGTTGCGGGTGTTCCAGGTCGCGCCGAGCTCGGTCCAAGGAGTGAGCACTCGATGAAGCGACGCGGTGTTGTTCGCCTGGCCGGTGGTGACGTTGATGCCGAGGGTGGCATTGTTGATCGTGCTGCCTGGAGCAATCACCGAGGTATCGAACTGGAGCAAGGTGTGACGGGTGTTGGGCGATTCCGGTCGGGTCGACAAAGTCGTCCCGCCGCCGTTGTTCGTGGTGGCGGCCGCCTGGTTGATGAAGGTGTCACCGGTCGGTGAGATCACCGTGTTGCCGCTACAACCACCGGGGCTCGGCGCCCGGAACGAAAGCACCAACATCGGTCGCCGGCTCGCGGTGCCCTCCTCGCGAC
>JAQBHE010000214.1:0-4682 GCA_032128015.1 Holophagae bacterium | reverse complement strand
TCGACCATGAACCTTCTCACCAGCGACCATGAGCTCGCGCCCAAGGCCCTCGCCACCGCCAGCTCCTGACGGCGTGCGGCGCCACGGGCAAGCAACAGGTTGGCGACGTTGGCGCAGGCGATCAGGAGCACCAACGAAACCGCGAGCAGCAACAGACGCAGGGCACCACGAAAGCTGCCGCGCAGCACCGTCTCGACCGGCTCGACGAACACTCCGCGAGCCTGGTTGCTGTCGGGATACTCGGCCTCGAGCACCCGCCCAAGCTGCTCGAGCTCGGAGCGCGCCGCCTCGAGCTCGACTCCGGGCGCAAGGCGTCCGATGACCCGCGCGCCGTGGTTCCAGCGCGGCGAGGTCGTCGCGGTCTCACGCCAGGGCATCCAGACGTCGGCGGACTCCTCAGGCACCACCGCCGGCAGCGCCATCACACCGATCACCTCGGCTCGCACCTCGTCGAGCTCGAGCGCGGTACCGACGACCCCTGAATCGGCGCCGAATGCGCGGCGCCACAGCGACTCGCTCAGCACCACCACCGGCCCCGACTCCGGCCGGTCCTCGTCCTCGGTGTAGAGCCGCCCGACGAGCGGCCGAAGTCCGAGCAAGTCGGCGAGGTTGGCGGTAGTGCGTGCCACTCGAACTCGTTCAACGTCGGCCCCCGGATGCGACAGATAGGCCTCCGACAAGGAATAGGCACCGGCAGCGGCCAGGGTGCGGGAGCGATCGCGAAAGTCGAAGAAGTCGGGAACCGATGCCGCCTCGCGCTCGGTGCCGGTGCGGCGATCGGTCTGCCACACCACCACCAGCCGCTCGGGATCGGCGAACGGCAACGGCTCGAGCAAGGTGCTGCTGACGATGCTGAACATGGCGGTCGAGGCACCGATGCCCAGCGCCAGTGTCAGTACCACCAGCGCGGTGAATCCGCGTTGCCGCACCAGGGCCCGGAGCGCGATTCGGACGTCGAAGAGCCAGTTGTCGAGATTCAGAACCATCTAACTGTCTCCGAACGTGGCGGCCGACCGGCCGACTCGGACATCAAAGAGCCAGTTGTCGAGATTCAGAACCATCTAATCTTCTCCGAACGTAGCGGCCGACTTCAGGCGGCCGACGACTTTGCTGGAACGCTTCAAGGCCGAGGAACATCCGGGAACAAAGATCGGAGTTTCTACTCGATGTCGAATTCGCGAAGGGAACGCCAAGGGTTCAGCGGGAGATCTCAGCGTGCCGGTCCGCCGATCGCCAGCACGCGATCATCGGTACGCACGAAGATGCGGCCGCCGGCGATTGCCGGGGACGCGGCGATCCGGCCTTCGATCTGATTGCGGGCGACGATCTTGAACTCCCGGCCCGGCTCGAGAACCAAGGTCGCGCCGGTCTCGCTCATCATGTAGATCTTGCCGTCGCCGAACACTGGCGACGCCGAGAAGATCTCGCCGGTGCGCTCGCGCCACACCATCTCGCCGGTCGTGGCTTCGAGGGCAGTGACCAACCCATGGTCGCTCGCCAGATAGATCAGCCCGTCATGGTAGAGCAGCGATGAGACGTAGGGCGCGCCGGTGGGGTTGCGCCAGAGGGTGAGGGTCTTGGTGATCCGCCACGGCCGCCGATCCGGAGCGCCAGCACGGGGCCACTGCGATACCCGCGGCTCGCGTAGAGCACGTCCCCGTGCCTCGTCGGGACCGGAATCCCGAAGCGGTGCTCGCCGTCGGCGTGCCACAGGAGCTCGCCGGTGTCGGGGTGATAGCCATGCAGGCCCTCGGTCGAATTCACGACTAATTCGGCTCCGGCCGAACCTTCGATGAGGATCGGAGTGCTGTACGAGCGCACCTCGGGATCGCGCTCGACCGTGAAGCGGGTGGTCCCGGTGCGCTTGTCGACCGCCAGCAGCAGCGAACGCTGGTCGTGAAAGCACAGCAAGTAGAGCCGGTCGCCCCCCAAGGCCGGCGAGCTACCGTGACCCCAGTCGATGACGAAAGGACCGATCTCCTCCCCCAGGTGCCGCTCCCAGATCGTCTTGCCGGTGTTGGCATCGAGCGCGACCAGCTGGCCGTTCCCGAACCATGCGAAGACCGCCTCGCCGTCGGTCACCGGGCTCGGGGTGGCGAGGTTGTGCTTCTCGTGGACCAGCGGCAGCTCGCCGCGCGCCGCGAATCGCCGCTGCCACTTGCGCTCGCCTCGCTCGCGGTCGAAGGCCTCGACCACGAACTCGATGGCCGCGTCCTTGCCGTCGGGATCGGCGAGCGCGCGCTCCACCTTCGCCACTTCCGGGTCTTCGCGGGCGAGCAACGGATGCTGACCCGGACGCCGCGTGCCGCCGCCGGCCTGCGAGGTGACGAACACCAGATCACCGGCCACCACCGGCGACGACACGCCGAGACCCGCGAGCGGCGCGCTCCAGGAGAGGGTCTGCTCGCTCCATTCGCTGGGGAGGCCGGTGTCGGGAGAGGAGCCGTTGCCGAACGGTCCTCGCCACTGCGGCCAGTCGCTGGCAAGAGCAACGGGAGCAAAGCTCGCCGCGAGTAGGAGCAGAAGGGAAAGAAAAGTGGATCGTCGCATCGTGACTCCCAGCGATCCCGCTAATCGAACATCAGCGGGTGGAAGTAGTAGAAGCCGTAGGCGGCCGCGCCGCCGATCAGCAGACCATGCCACGGCAGCTCCGCGAGCACCAATCGGTTGCGGCCAGAGACGATGGCGAGGAACGGCCAGAACGACGTCTCTTCGAAGAAGCGCGCGAGCCCGGGCTCGGTGGCGCGCTTGCGCCGATCCTGGTGGGCGCAGCCGGCCAGGGTGTAGACCAGGAGCCCGCCGAAGAATGCGATATCGGTGGCGAAGCCGTTGACCAGCAGGTGCATCGCGGCAAGGAAGGCAAAGGGGAGGAAGAGGGGCTGGCGGGTGATCCGAGTGAGCCCGCGCGAGGCGTCGGCAGGACGACCCAGCGACGCTGGGCTCGGCTGAAACAGCGACGCGATCGAGAACGCGAAGGCGATACCTGAAATCCAGAGGGCGACGAGGCGCAGCCCGGGAACGCCGCGGAGCGACCACAGGACCTCGCCACCATGGAGATTCAGCAGCCACACCGTCACTAGCGGCGCAATGAGGCCAAGCGACAGCAGCGAGTAGAGACCCAGAAACGGTCCGGCACCGATCTTCGCCACCAGGAGCGGGCGCAGCCTCGCCGATGACGGGACGGTGTGGGTGGCACCGAAGACGAGCCACAAGGCGACGATCCAGATCTCGGGGGGCACCGGCGGGGCTCCTTGTGGGGGTGACCTCGGCTACCGATCGTTCACGGCCGCGGGTGACGGTCACCGACGAAACCCGAGAGCGGTCTCGGAGTTCTCTTCGCGGGCCATTGGCCCGGCATTCTAGCGGCCGTAAAGTGACAGGCACCGAAATAGCTGTCGGGTCCGAGGACCGACCGATGCCTCGCAGAACCGGCTACCCGAGGCGACAGAACTTTCGGTGCCTGTCACTCCAGCCGATCTGTCACGGGGCGGAGTCCGCTTCACAGGCTCCCCACCACGGTATTCGCGAGTCCGAACCCCCCGAACTGCTCTCAGTCCTTGTGCCACGAATGGGTGTATCATCGGGATCACTACACACCGGAGTCAGGAGTAGGGCAACAGTGGCAAGCAACCAGCCGCCAGAGAACACGGCCCTGTCCACGCGCGCCAGACGGACCAAACGCCAGGCCACTTAGAGACTCCATGGATTCCGCGACCGGCGCCCACGCAGCTTATCCAGCGCCACGCGTTGGATAACCTGCCGACGAACTGTTCGCAAAAGCGCTAGTGAAAAAAGCGTTGGGCGCCGCGAAGGACGGCAGAGAAGGAGAGAGGGAATGCTTGATGCGGTCGAGTCCCTTGCGCCATACGTCACGGCGGTAGCTGCCTTGGCGGTCGCAGCCTTCACGGCCTGGTTGGCCCACAGGAGCTGGATCAAGCAGTTCCAGGCGGAGAGATTCTGGGCACACCGCGAAGAGCAGGTCCGGCTGCTGCAGGAGATACCTCACAAGCTGACCGCGGTGCACTTTAGTTCTCAGGCGGCGTTCATCTGGAGGACGCTATGGGAAGCGGTCGAAAACGCTCTCTCTCAACGCCCATCGGTCTCGGGCGATGCGCAGGCGCTGGCGCATCAGCTGAACGCGAAGTACAGCGAAGCGAATCAGGCACTTCACAAGCTGCAGGCGGAACTGTACGTGCTCCGCATCACGGCTCGGATCTACTTCGGCGAGACTGCCGGCAAAGCCGTTGAGAAGTCTCTGAAGGCATTGCAACAGTTCTCGGAGCGCGGGCCAGAGAATGTTGCTCTTCGTAAGGACCTAGAGCTGGGCCTTGAGAAGCTCCTCGACGAAGAGGAGGAGCCCAGTCAATGGATGAACGCCGCGTTGAACCAGATGCAATCGACGCTTGGCCCCATGTCGGAAGGGGTACAAGGGGCGATCGGCGCGGCAGTGGACGCCATGGCGGCTGTCATGCGGGCCGACGGGCGGCCCACTTGAACAAGATCTCGTTGGGACAGGTCGCTGAGCCTCACGGTCACGGGGATGACGCTTGGCGCGAGTCGGCACACAACCAGCGGCATCGAGGGTTCGAAGCCTTGAAACACTGCTCTGAGTGTGGGGCTCCTCGACCGGTAGACCCAGTAAATCCAGATGACCGATGGGCCTGCGCTGATTGCAGCGTGGG
>JAQBHE010000213.1:0-14339 GCA_032128015.1 Holophagae bacterium | reverse complement strand
CCGTCGGTGGCGAGCGCGGTATCCGATCCACTGGCGAATGAGGACAACACCCGGAACGACGAGTTCATCCGACCGATGCGCTGTACCGCACTCGTCCCCACCGTCAGTAGCTCGCCGCGATCGGAGGAAACCCAGACGACGTCGACGTCGAGGGTGGTCGGGCGGAAGTCGGTCGAAGTCAAGAGGCCGAACAACTGTGCCGAGCGATCCTCGAGATTGGCTCGACCGCGGGCGCGATCGGTGCGATCGAGGTCGTTCCAGCCGTACAGAAAGGTCAACCGCATGTTGGCGGTGCCCGACGGCAGCAGGGTGTTGCGGGTGATCCCGACCGCATCGATGGTGTCGTTGATCAGCAGTCCATCCTGAAACAGCAGCGGCTGACGGCCGACCGAGAAGCCCCAGTCTGTGGCGGCGAAGTCGCGCCGGCTCGCGTTCGGGAAGATCTCGCCGAAGTCGCCCTCGAAGAACAGGCTCGAGACGCGGGCGTTCAACTGGTCCTCGAAGCCGTCGTCGACGCCCGGTCGGTCAGAGCCGAGCACCAAGCCGGTGAAGCGCCCATCCTGGTCGAGGTTGCGCAAGCCCACGACCAACCGCTCGGTGCCCGACAGCTGGAGGTTGCCGAAGAGGTCGAGACGGGCGACCGCCTCGCTCACCCGGTCGGCGCCGCGGTCGAAACTCTGCACCGCCGCGCGCAAAGAGCCGAAGACCAGGAACGACGGCTGCCACACCGCGCCGGTGGGCAGCCGGAAGCCGGAATCGAGGGTGCCGGTGCCGAGGAACGGCTCGCCGAGCTCGAGCAGGGGCTTCGGCCGCTTCGGAAAACCGTCGAGTTGGAGCGGCAGCGGCTCGGCAAGGAGGCGGCTCGAGGGATACGAGCTGCTGTCCTCTACGGCGGCAGGCGGCTCCGCGACCGTTGGTGTCGGAGGGCTCTCGGCCGCCGGTGGCAGGCCGCTCGCCGAACCCGCCGCGCCGGCCAAGACCACCAGCGCGAGCCACACGGCAGGCGATCGGGTCACGGTCAACGCCCGCCCTCCGCGGTGCCGGGGGCGCTCGTGGCCCGAGCGCCGGATTCACCGGCCGTCGCCTCGCGCTCCCACAGCACCAGGTGACCCGCAACCACCCGCTCGGCGATCTCACGCGCGCTCAGGAAGTAGTCGAAGCCAACGCCCTGGATGGCGTGGATCAGATTCACCGGCACCATCCCGGCGACCAGCTCGACGCGGATCCGGTACGGAGTGGCGCCGGACAGCGCCCGCGCCGGTACCCGATAGCCCGCCCAGCGGTGGCCCAGCGGCTCGATCCCTTGCTTGTGCTTGCGCGCCCCGAGCGGGTGTCCGGTGAGGATCGTCGACGAGGTCGAAGGGCGCAAGAACGGCAGCGGGTCTGGCGAGGCGTTGACCGTCAGCACCTGCTCGCGCTCGCCCCCGCGCACCATCCGAACGAGAAACTTCGACTGCAGGCTGAACAGCTGGCGGTCGAGCGGTAGCTCGCCGTTGTGGACGTACAGCGAATGCGAATCGCGGAGGTCGCCGTTGGGGTCGAAGTCGCCCGAGCGAAAGACCACCGTCCCCGCGGCGTCGGTGACCGTGGCGCGCAGGAACACCAGCCGCTCGGCGTCGAACCCGGTGGGAACGCCGTGGCCGGAAGTGGCGTTCCTGACCTGGATGCGAAACTGCAGCCCGCGGGAGAAACCGGGGTCTGCGACCTCGAGCTCGCCCAGCTGGTAGCCGGCGCGCAGCACTCGCAGGCGCTTCTCGTTCGCCTCGGCGAGCAGCCGCTGGTTCGCGGTCAACACGTCGCGCGCGTCGTAGCGGTCGTCGGCCGAGCGCCAGCGCTCCGGGAACTCGTAGCCGTCGGCCAGCTGCAACTCGAAGGCGTCGGTGCCCCATCCCGCCTGGTGATCGAAGGCAAGCCACTCGCGCAGCGTCGCCATCTCCGAACCTTGGGTGTTGTGGGGGAAGATCCCGGGATGGACCACCGAGTAGTCTGGACCGATGAACATGTGGTCGGTGCGCTTGCGCACCGTTGTCGGCTTGCCGCCGACGATCGCCGCCGGCTCCTCCCGATAGCCTGAAGCCACTCCTGGCTCGACTCCCATGTGGCAGTCCTGGCAAGTGACTCCGTCGCGCACTGCGGGCGCGGTCTTGTATTCGCTGAACGCTTCTTCGAGGCGGAAACCGTTGACCAGGTTGACGTCGTGGCAGGTGCCGCAGAAACCCGGGGTGGTGAGCTGGAAGAAGCGCTCGGCGCGGGTGTGGATGTTGCGACCGGCGCGGTCGCGGTCGGTGTTGACGTTGTACTCGCCGCTTTCGATCACTCGCGCCAGCTCGTCGTTGCCGGTCGGCCCGAACACCGGCTCGAACAGATCGCCCTCGACGATCGCCAGCCGGCCGCTGAGCTTGCCGTAGGCACGGTCGACCCGGTGGCAGACGATGCAAGTAACGCCCTCGCGCGAGGTCGGGTGGCGGTCCATGTTGCTCGCGAACTCGCGCTCGCCGAGGTTCATCCCCACCGGGGTGTGACAACGGATGCAGAAGTCGCCGTTGGTGCCGTTGGTGAGCTTGAGGACGGTGCCGTGCATGGCGTTGAACACCGGGCTCATCTGGGCGTAGGCGTGCGGCGACACCGACCACTCGCGAAAGTGGCTGGGGTGGCAGGTCGCGCAGGTGGCAGCGGAGGGGAATCGGTTCTCGAGAAACAAGGCTTCGTGCTCGGCATCGGCGGTCGAGCCCGCAGGTTGGGCCGAGGACGGCCCGGCCGCTGCGAGCGCGAGAAACGCCAACGACCATGACAACCCCGCCACCGTCAACCCGCTATTTCTCCTGCTGCGCAACGCCCCCTCCCGGATCGCGGCCGGCCCGGAGTATTCATGAAGGAACGTAGCGAGGGCGCGCAGTCGCCCAGATGGTGGGCACCCGCAGGCCCCGAGTGCTCCGAGTCGTACTCGCAGTACGTCGCAGGAGCCGAGGGCCGAGGACGCCCGCCAGGTGGATGAACGCGCGGCCGTAGTAGGTCGTTCATGAATAATCCGGGCTGGATCGCCCGAAGGCGAGCCGAAGATACGCGCCGCCGGTGTCGCCGTCAAACCAGAGACGAGTAACTGAGACCGGGCGACCAAGGCCGTGTGACTTCGCCCCGGCGCCGCGATAACGTTGCCGATCTCGACTCCCTTTGCCTCTCCGATCCTTGGAGCCCATTCCGATGATGAACGGCGCCCAGTACAAGGCCTCGCTCGACGACGGACGCGCGACCTATTTCGAGGGCGAGCGCGTGCACGATCTTGCCGGTCACCCGATCCTCGGCAAGAGTGTCGACGCAGTCGCTCGGACCTATGACCGTTTCTACTCGCCGGCCGCGGACGCGCGCAGCCCGCTGATGGGCGTACCGCGCTCGGCCGACGAGCTGCGAGCGCGGATTCCGCTGCTTCACGAAGCCGGGATGATGGCCCACGTCACCTACACCTCGGTGATGACCCTGGTGACCGCCGCCGGCCAGCTTGGCGACACTCCGGAGTACGCGGAGCGGATCGCCGCCTACGTTGACGACATCCAGCGCCGCGACCTGCGGGTCACCCAGTGCATCACCGATGCCAAGGGCGATCGCAGCCGTCACCCCGCGCACCAGGACGACCCCGACGCCTACACCCACGTGGTCGCGCGCCGGCACGACGGAGTGGTGATCCGCGGCGCCAAGCTCCACATTACCGGCGCTTCGCTCGGTCACGAGCTGATGACCATCCCGACCAAGTCGATGCGCGACGGTGAGCACGACTACGCGATCGCTTGCGCGGTTCCGGTGGCGGCCCCCGGGGTCAAGATCGTCAACACGACCTACGCTCCCCGCCATCCGGACTTGCGCTCGTTCCCAGTATCCGGTCGCGACCATTACCCGGAAGGCTTCGTGCTGTTCGACGATGTCTTCGTCCCCAACGAGCGGATCTTCCTCGACGGCGAGTTCCCAAAAGCGGCGGTGTTCGCACACTCGCTCGGCCTGTGGGAGCGGCTGGGAGGCCTGTCTTCGATGGCCGAAGAAGCCGACAGCCTGGTGGGGTTCGCCCAACTGATCGCCGAGGCCAACGGCCTGGCCCACGCGAGTCACATCCGCGAGAAGATCTCGGAGATGATTCTCCACGCCACCCTGGTGCGCGCCGCGCTCGAAGCGGCGCTCTCGCACTGTCGATTCGGGCCCGACGGCGCCGCCTTCCCCGACGAGCTCTACACCAACGCCGGCAAGTACCACGCCGCCGCCCAGTACCATCTGATGGTCCGCCACCTCCACGACATCGCTGGCGGCGCGATCCTCACCGCGCCTTCGATCGCCGACCTCGAGAATCCGGAGACCGGTGCGCTGATCCGCAAGTACATGGCGACCCGCGAGGGCGTCGGTGGCGAGTACCGAACCCGCCTCTTCCACGCCATCCGCGACTTGACGGCCGACGCCTACGGCGGCTGGAAGCTGGTGACCAACGTCCAGGCCGGCGGCGGTCTGTACGCCCAGCGCATCGTCACCCGCAAACACTACGACCTCGAAGGCGCCAAGAGAAAAGCACTCGAGGTCGCCGGCATCGACGAGGAAGACGCCCCATGAGCGCGCCGTCGATATCGCCCTCCGAGCACAGCCAGACTACCCGCCAGTGAACAGACTACTCGCCCGTGAACCGGGTTGACAGTGCTGAATCTCTGGTACTACGGTATTACCCATGGCGACGTTGACGTTCAAGGTCACCGATCAGGAAGCTCGGCTGATCCGTTCCAGGGCGAGAAAGGAGCGCGTCACGGTGTCGGAGTACCTTCGGCGACGGGCGAGCCTGTCGCTCGTGCCTGCCAGCGAACCGGCGAAGGTACTCTGTCGTCACACCGGCGCGATGATCTTCGCCTCGCCTGACAATCAGCCGCCGCTGACCACGGATGCGGTGCGCGAACTGCTGTCGGACTTCCCGTGAACTATTTGCTGGACGTCAATGTCCTGGTCGCCTGGGGCTGGTCCGATCACGTTGATCACGAGCGGACTGCCAAGTGGATTGGCGCGGCCAGAAGAAAGAAGGCGACGAAGCTGATGACCTCCGCCATTCCGGAACTCGGCTTCGTGCGAGTCTCGGTGCAACGAACCGGAGGCCGCGTGACGGTCGCGGAGTCCACCGAGACGCTGGCCGGCATGGTGGCTGCCTTGGGCGCCCGGCACGTCCTGCTCGCCGACGACCAGGCCGCCCGTCAATTCCCGGAGCGGTGTTCCTCCGCATCGCGCACAACGGACGCCCACCTTCTGGATCTGGCCGCAGCACACGGAGCGAAGCTGGCCACGCTCGACACCGGAATTCCGGGCGCCTTTCTCATTCCCGCCAGAGTGGCGAAAGGCGGGTGACCCGCGCGCTCTGCCAACGAAAGGCGCTTGAGGTCACCGCCATCGACAGGGACGACCCACCATGAGCGCGACGACGATATCTCCCTCGGATGACCTCGCGGTCGCAATCGGCGACGACTTCGTGGCCACCGTGGAGGTCCGCCGGCCGCCCAACAACCACTTCGACCGCGACCTGATCGCCAACCTGGCCACGGTGTTCGAGCGGCTCGACCAGGACTCGCGCTGCCGAGCGATCGTGCTGTGCTCCGAGGGCAAGCACTTCTGTGCCGGCGCCGATCTCGCGTCGTCGCGTCCGGCGACCGGTGGCGACGGCGGCACCCATCTCTACGACGAAGCGGTGCGGCTGTTCGCGACCCGCACGCCGTCGGTCGCCGCGGTGCAGGGCGCCGCAATCGGCGGCGGTCTCGGACTCGCCCTGTTCCCCGACTTCCGGGTCGCCGCGCCCGAGGCGCGGTTCGCCGCCAATTTCGCACGCCTGGGCTTCCACCACGGCTTCGGCTTGACAGTCACCCTACCGGCGCTGGTCGGCCAGCAGCGAGCGCTCGAGATGCTGTACACCGGCCGACGAGTTCCGGGGGAAGAGGCGTTCCAGATCGGCCTCTGCGATCGTTTGGTGCCTCAAGCTCAGTTGCGCGACGAAGCGCACGCGTTAGCTCGGGAGATCGCCGCCTCGGCCCCGCTCGCCGTCGCGTCGATCCGCGAGACCCACCGCGGTGACCTGGCGGCGAGGATCCGGATCGCGACCGACCGCGAGAAGACTGAGCAGGATCGCCTGCGCACGACCGCGGACTTCCGCGAAGGAGTGCGCGCGACCTCGGAGCGGCGCGCGGCGCGATTCGAAGGACGCTGACCAATGCCTGGCCCGGACCCCGCGGCGGGCCGCACGGCGAGCAGCGGCGGCGGCTCCTCAATCGAAGAAAGCGCGCTGGAAGCGGTCGCGCACCTCTACCACGCCTTCCTCACCGGGCTCATCCTGCTGGTGGTGGCGCGCAAGAGTCCGCGCCACGCCGCCGAGCTGGTGTTTCGCCTGTTTCGGCGCAAGCATCTCGAGCAGTTCCTGCCCGGGCTGGCGAAGCTCGGACTCTCCGCACTCCCGGACGCGGTGGCCTGCGCCCAGTACCACTACCTTTCGAACCATCTCGGCGGGGTTGGCGTCGAGTACATCTACGAATCCGACCGCAAGGCGTGGATCCGCTATCCGCCACCGCGCTGGATCTGGGCCGGCACGGCGATCGCCGGGGTGCCGAGCGAGGTCTCGGCGGCGATGCTTCGCGGCTGGCACGGTCACAACGGGGTCAGCCTCGAGAACCCGCGTCTCGGCTTCGTGTGCACCGGCCAGACCGTCGACGGCGAGCCCGGGCTCGAGGGGTACTACCTCGTGGGCGATCGCGATCTCGAGCCCGACGAGCGTCTGCGCTTCGTCCGCGGCGAGCGCGCGCCGCGCTTCGATCCGGCGGCCGCACCGGCGGTCGACTCGGCGTCGTGGCCGGCGGAGCGGCTCGCCAAGGCCCACCGCAACTACGCAATGGACTACGCGAGCACCGCCCTGCTGGTGCTCCTCGACTGCTTCGGCAGCGAAGAGGGTCGCTTCCTCGGGGGCTTGGCAGCGCGTCTGATTGCGCTCCAGCACACCCGAGAGATCGCCACGCAGCTCGGGATCGAGGGCTCCGGCGGCGACGCCTTCGCCGAGTTATTCGCTCGCCTAGCGCGGGCGCAGGGAGACTTCGTCGAGATCGATCGTCACGGTGACACCATCGAGATCCGTCAGTCGGGCTGGCACCTGATGCGTCG
Source organism: Holophagae bacterium (assembly GCA_032128015.1). GTDB lineage: Bacteria > Acidobacteriota > Thermoanaerobaculia > Multivoradales > Multivoraceae > JAQBHE01. Next base: position 7,187 of record JAQBHE010000213.1, on the reverse strand, counting down.
CGTCGGCCAAACTCCCGTCGCGGCGTTCGAGGCATGGAACGAGCTGTGGAGCGGTGGCCTCGCCAGCATCGACCGCTTCCTCGAATGGCAGGTCGTGGAGCGCCACCTCGAAGAGCCACGATTCGTGTGGCGAATTCAGCCGGCCAGTTGAGGTCGACAACGATCGTCGGGGGTCATGGTCCCTTTGAGACCGCGGTCCCGTTACTATCTCCCTTTTCCCGGAGGAGCCGCCGATGCCGAAGCCCGTTCCCGCTCTGCGCCTCGCCGCGGACCGCTTTCGGTCCGCGCTGTTCGCGGCCCAGGCGCTGCCCGCGCGTCCGCGGACGGTCGTCGAGGCGGTGGAGCAGAGCGGCTTCGTGCGCACCCTCGGCGGCATCGACGTCTACCTCGCCGTTCGCGCGCGGGTCTCCAGCATGCGTCGCGCCGACCTCGACGCCGCGGTCGCGCGTCGCGAGCTCCAGGTGGTGCCGGCGATGCGCGGCTGCATGTACCTGGCGCCGCAAAGGGAAGTGCCGTGGGCGCTGCGCATCGCCGACCTGCTGTCGCGCCGGCAGCGTGAGCGCGACCGCGAGCGCGCAGGCATTCGCCCGCGCGAGCTCGACAAAGTCGCCGGCGCGGTGATCGATGTCCTTCGTGAGCATGGACCGCTGGCCCCCCACGCGCTGCGGAAGGCAATGCCGAAAGGATTGGTGCGCAGCCTCGGCGAGCGCGGCAAGAAGGTCGGAGTCTCGTCACCGCTACCGGCAGCGCTGCGCAACCTCGAGTTCGCGGGTCGAGTAGAGCGCACCCTCGAGGACGGCCGGCTCGACAGCGAGAGATACTTGTGGCGTGCTGCGGAGACCGATCCGTTCGCCGGTTCCAGGGTGCCCACCGAGCCAAGCGCGGTCTACGCCCATTTCGCCGAGTTGTACTGGAAGCACGCCGGCCTCGGCACGGTGGAGAGCTTCGGGTCGTGGGCCGGGCTCACCAAACGCGACGCGGCGGCAGCCGCCGCAACCATCGATCTCGAGCCGGTCGTGGTCGACGACCTCGATGGGCTCGACGGACTCGGCGACCTTCAGCGCTCAGCCAGCACCAGAATCGGGGACGGCAAGCCCGGCGTGAGCGGCGTCGCGCTGCTGCCGTTCGAAGACAACCTGGTGCACTTGCAGGGCGGACCGGCGCGGTTGATCGAACCGGCTCACCGCCAGCTCGAAGTGCCGTCCTGGGGTGATGGCAAGGCTCGGCCACTCGGCGAGACCCGTCACATGGCCTTCCGCACGATCGTGGTCGACGGCCGGATCGTCGGCTTCTGGGAGTACCACCCAGATGAGGGCACGGTGGTGCCGGCGTACCTCCAACCGCTGTCCGCGACCCGCCGCAAAGCGGTCGAGGCCGCGGCCCGTGAGCTGTCGGCGTTCATTGCCGAAGAGCTCGGCCACGGCAGGAGTTTCTCGCTCGACACCGACGACGACCTGCGCCGCCGAACCACCCAGCTGCGCGGTCTGACGCGACACTGAACACTCGCCACTGAGCGACGACGCCAGCCACAACAAACCACAACCAGAGAACTAGATGCCCGGCAAGTACTTCGAAGACCTCGAGATCGGCGACCACCTTCGTCATCCGCTCGGGCGGACGGTCACCGAGGCCGACAACCTGCTGTTTTGCGCGCTGACCATGAACACCCAGCCGCTTCACCTCGACGCCGAGTTCGCTGCAAAGAGTGTGTTCGGGCAGCGTGTCGTCAACGGCATCTTCACCATGGGCCTGGTCGTCGGGATGACCATCTCCGACCTCACCGAAGGCACCATCGTCGCGAACCTCGGCTACGAAGACGTTCGCCACCCGCTGCCGGTGTTCCTCGGCGACACCCTGCGCGTCGAGACCGAGGTGCTCGAGAAACGGCGCTCGCAAAGTCGCCCCGACCGCGGCATCGTCAAGGTGCGGCATCACGGTCTCAACCAGCGCGACGAAGTGGTCGTCGAGGTCACTCGGTCCGTGATGTTCCTGTGCCGGGGGACAGCAGGATGAGCCTCCTCACGGTCGCGGGATCGCTGCTGATCGCGAACCTCGGCGGCGCGACACTGGCGCAAATCCCGCCGCCGCAACCGGTCCGGCACGATGTCGCCCAGTCCAACACAGGGCTGACGGGGAGAGAGTTCTTGGTGCTCCGTCACCAGCGCTTGGCCCCGGGCAGCCACCAGGCGTTCTACGAGGCGAGCCGCGACGGGGTGTGGCCGTTCTTCGAGAAGATCGGCACGCGGGTGGTCGGGCAGTGGCAGGTGATCGACCCCGATCGCGCCAGGAATGCCGGCGCCACAGCCGTCGCACCGGTCGAGGGCTATCGGCTCGCGCGCTACCGCAGCCTCGAACACTGGGCAGCGACACGCCAGAGCGCCGAGCTCGGCGGCAACGGTGCCGACTACGAAGCGTCGATCGCGGCCTTGCGCGCCCGCGGCGAGCTGCTCGAGGGATCGGACGGTCCGATGTTCCTCGAGGGCGAAATGGCGCCCGGGGGTCCGTACTACATGCCGTCGCTCGACGAGCGCTACGAGCTCCTCGATTCCGAGACCGAACCCGGATCACCGGCGGTGCGGCCAGTGCGCCACCAACGCGCAGCGACCGGCGGTCGCGAGATCGTCACCCTGCGCAGCTTCAAGATCCGCAAGGGCAGCTTCGACGAGGTGTACCGACTCAGCCGCGACGGCGTCTGGCCGTACTTCGAGAAGATCGGGGCGCGGATTGTCGGGATGTGGAAGGTGGTCTACCCGGAGGTCGCAGCGCGCGACGGCGCACCGACGGGCGCCGCGTCAAGGAGCGAGTCTGCGGATTTCGACGAGGCGGTGATGATGGTGCGCTACGCGAGCTATCAGCACTGGCAGGCGACCCGGCCCCAGGTGATGGTCGCGCTCGGCGGCGACGGGCCCGACTACCAGGCCTGCGTCGCGGCGCTGAGTCATCGCGGCGAGCTCACCGTCGAGAGTTCGGTGCGATTCCTCGAAGGCTTCTTCTACGGCAGCCCGCCGGTCTACCTGCCAGCGCTCGACGAGCGCTATCGCAGGGTCGAGCCGCAGGAGCCTGATCCGTAGGTGGAGGCTTGCTCAGCCCGCTACCGGAGCGCGCAGAGCACCGGCCGGCCGGCGCCGCTTACGGCTTCGGCGACTTGGGACCGCGCGCGAGCTCGTCGTCGATCGCCGCTGCCAGCTGCGGGAAGCTGGGAACCCTGCCCAATCCGATCGGTCGACCGTTGACGTAGACCGACGGCGTCCCCGAGACGCCGGCCTTGTCCCCGCGCTCGATGTCGTCTTGAATTGCCTTTTCGTGGCGGCCGGAATCCAGGCATCGCGCGAACTCGTCGGCGTCGACCCCGAGAGCTCCGGCGCTGGCCTTGAGTTGTTCGACCTGGAGAGCGGCCTGGTTGCTGAACATCACGTCATGCAACTCCCAGAACTTGCCCTGGTCGCGCGCGCACAACGAGGCCTCCGCCGCCTTCTGAGCCTGGGGATGGATCGAGCGCAGCGGGTATTGGCGGAAAGCTATCTGCACCTTGTCACCGTAAGCCTTTTGGATCTGGCCGATCGTAGGGTTGAACCCCTGGCAGGCCGGACATTGGAAGTCCGAAAACTCGACGATGGTCACCGGCGCCTCGGCAGGCCCCTTGAGGGTGGCTCCTTCGAGAGCGAGCTCGACACGCAGGGGCTCGAGCAGGATCACGACATCGTGCTCGGACCGCAGCTCGGCCACCAGCTCGGTGCGCAGCTGTTGGGCGCGCTGCTGCTCGAGGAAGGTTCGGATCTGGGGCGCCACCTGCTCCTTCGAGCCGCGGATCCGCGTCTGGTTCTCGAAGAACCACTGGTCGATCTCGGCTTCGGTCGCCGGCGTGACTTTGGCTTCGACCTCGCTGCGCACCAGCTCTTCTGCGGTCAGCCCCTTGCGCTTGGCCTCGCCTTCGAGCAGCCGTTGTTCGACCAGCGGGCCCACCGCATCCTCGAGCAGTTGCTGGCGCTGACGCTCGAGCGCGTCGAGCTGATCCTTGACGGTGGCCTCGAGGGCGGTGCGAGTGATCGCTACGCCGTCGATGGTGGCGACGGTGTCCTCGTTCGGACTCGCTTCGACCGCCGGGCAACCGAGAAGGGCCGCGGAAGCGGCGACCAGGATCAGCAAGTTCTTCATCATCGATACCTCGCGGGCGACGCGCCGGGAATCGGCGGCACCGCGAGTGTACCGAAAGCCGGCAGAGTCCCGACGTTGCCTGGCTGGGCAGTCATCCGCCCCCGTCACCCCTCGCGCAGTGCCGTCGCCGGGTCGACCCGACTCGCGCGCCGCGCCGGCCACCAGATCGCGACCACGGCCACCGCCAGCAGAATCGGCACGGTCGCAGCGTAGGTCAACGGGTCGTAGGCGGTGACCCCGTAGAGCAGGCTCCCGAGCAGACGACCGAGGAGCAGGGCCCCGATCAGGCCGAGCGCGAGCCCGGCCGCGACCACCGCCAGACCCTGGCGGGCAACATCGCCGATCACCTGGGAAGCGCTCGCGCCCAGGGCAAGTCGCAGCCCGAACTCACGGCGTCGTTGGGCGATACCGTTAGCGAGAACGCCGTAGAGACCGATGCCCGCGAGCAGTAGCGCCGCGCCCGCAAACAGCGCGAGCAGGCGGACGTTGAAACGCGGCTGGGCGAGAGTCTCGCCGAGGATCTTCTGGAACGTGGTGGTGGCGTAGAGCGGCAAACGTGGGTCGCGCTCACGGACGATCCCCCGCAGACCCGCCAGTGCCTCGTCGGGGCCGGAGCTCACCCGCATCACCAGGCTCATCGAGCGCGAGACCAACTGCGACTGTGCACTGTAGAGCTGTGCGTAGGGGCGCTTGTCGAGGTCTGACTGGCGGGTCGAACCGACGATGCCGACGACCCGCATCCACGGACCGTTGACCGGGTCGCTCAGCGTCACCCGCGCTCCGATCGGCTCGGTGCCGGGCCAGTACTGCTCGGCCATTCGCTCGTTGATCACCGCAACTCCTTCGGCCTCGCCATCGTCGCGCACCTCGATCAACCGACCGCGCCGGAGCGGGATCGCGAGGGTCTCGAAGAAGCCCGGAGTCACGGTCATCACCTCGGCATCCTGGACTGCGTTGGGATCGGGCTGGGGGCGTCCTTCGATCGCGAAGCTCAGATAGTTCGCGCCGCGCAGCGGCAGCGCGTCGATCGCGCCGACCGCGTCGACTCCCGGCAGCGCGAGGGCGCCGGCGGTGACCTCGGAGAAGAACGCGGCGACTTGGTGATCCTCGGGATAGTCCGAAGGCGGCAGGTCGAGGCGGGCAGTGACTACTTTGTCGACCCGGAAGCCGGGATCGATCGCCTGGAGTCGCCCCAAGCTACGCAGCAACAAGCCGGCGCCGACTACCAGCATCACCGCCAGCGCGGTCTGGCCGACCACCAGCAAGGTCCGCGACCGAAAGCGACCCGAGCGCAGGCTCGAGAGCGAAGCCTGGAGCGCGCCGCTACTGAGCCGCAGCGCCGGCAGCACACCGCACAGCAGACCAGCGCCAAGGGTGACCACCGCGCTGAACGCCACCACCTGCCAATCGACGGCCAGGGTCTCGAGCCGCGGCAGGTCGCCGGGACCGAAGCGTCGTAGCAGGCTCACTCCCGCCCAGGCGACCACCAAGCCGAGCCCGCCACCGACAGCTGCGAGCAGCAGGGTCTCGGTGAGCAGTTCGCGAAACAGCCGCTGGCGCGAGGCGCCGAGGGCCGAGCGCATCGCAAGCTCACCGCTGCGACCCGCGGCCCGCGCCAGGATCAGATGGGCGACGTTGGCGCAGGCGATCAAAAGCAACAGCCCGACCGCAGCGAGCAGCACCAGCAGGGTCGGTCGCGCCGAGCCGACCAGCTGCTCGTGGAGCGGCACGACGTCCGCGGTCCAGCTCGCGTTCGACGCCGGATACTCCTGCTCGAGCCGGGCCATGATCGTGCGCAAGTCTTGCTGCGCTTGTTCGGGGCTCACCCCCGAGCCCAGGCGTCCGACCACGGTCAGAAAGTCGCCACGCCGACCGGTGCCCGCCGGGTCGATGGCGAGCGGCCGCCACAGCTCGACCGCACTCGGGAACTCGAAGCCCGGCGGCGCGACCCCGACAACGGTGAACGGCTCGCCGCCGATGATCATGGTCGCTCCGAGGGCGGTGGCGTCACCGGCGAACCGTCGCTGCCAGAACCGGTGCGAGAGCACCACCGCGCCCGGCGCTCCGGCAACATCCTCTTCGGCGACGAACGGCCGACCGACGGTCATCTCGGCGCCGAGGGTGGCGAAGAAATCGGCGGTGACCCGAGCGCCGATCACCCGTTCCGGATCGCCGGTGCCGGTGATGGTCAGACTTTGTCGGAAATACGCCGAGAGGCTTTCGAACGAGGTGCTTTGGGCGCGCCAATCGACGAAGTCAGGCAACGACGCGGTCTCGCGACCGATCTCGGGGTGGAAGCCCCAGGCGATGACCAGCCGGTCGGGATCGGCAAACGCCAGTGGGCGCAGGAGCACCCCCGAGACCGCGCTCCAGATCGTCCCGGTGGCGCCGATCCCGAGGGCCAGGATGGTCACCGCGACCAGAGTGAACAGCGGGCTACGGCGTAGCGCTCTCGCGGCGAAACAAATCTCATTGCCCCACATGGTCGCACTCCTCTCGACGTCGAGCTACCGGCCCGCGGCAGCGGTCTTTCTCGAGTGTACGTCGCGAAGCCGCGCGGGTTCTGCCGGCGCCACGGTCAAGGCGGCGTCCGGCTGGGACCGATCCTCCCCCAGCACACACCCATGCACAGGCGGTCCGCGAAAAACTCGCTCGGAGGTCGCACAAGGACCTCTACGCGACGTCGCTGAGAATGTCGACCGCGGAAGTCGCAGCAAGCCCCGATAACATCGCCGCTCCAATGAGTATCGACGACGCATCCCGCCAAACGCCCGACGACGCTCGCGACTACCTCGAGCGGATCCTGCGTGCTCGGGTGTACGAGGTGGCGGTCGAGACCCCGCTCGAGGAGGCGCGACGTCTATCCAAACGACTCGGATGCCGGGTACTGCTCAAGCGCGAGGACCTGCAGTCGGTCTTCTCGTTCAAGCTGCGCGGCGCCTACAACACACTGGCGCATCTCGGGCGCGGGGAGCTCGAGCGCGGAGTGATCTGCGCCTCCGCCGGCAACCACGCCCAAGGAGTCGCGCTGG
>JAQBHE010000212.1:0-26875 GCA_032128015.1 Holophagae bacterium | reverse complement strand
CCGACGGTCTCCGACCTCACGGTCACCAAGCCTATCGATGGCGCTTCGGCGGACTTGATGAGGCTTTGCTGCCATGGCATGTCAATCCCCTCCACGGTGCTCACCTGCCGAAAGGCCGGTGAGAAACAGGTCGAGTATCTGAAGATCAGCATGGCGGAGGTCGTGATCAACAGCTACCAGATCCAGGGCGCGAGTGGCGACACCCTGCCGAGCGAGACCCTGTCCCTCGAGTTCACCGAGATCCACTTCGACTACAAGCCGCAGAAGAAGGATGGAGAAGGAGCGGCGAGCGTCGGCTGGGACTGCGCGGGCTTTCCGGAGTGCACGCGGATGCCCTAGCCGAAGAGCCGCTGCGCGAAGTAGCCCTGCTGCTTTCTCGTGCAACCGCCGGACGCGGGCTCGTCAGGTGTCTCGAGTCAGGCCCCGGTCCTCGAGTACAGCACCGGCACCACGACCAGGTTGAGCAGGGTCGAGGTCGCGAGGCCGCCGAGGATGACCTGGGCCATCGGACTCTGGATCTCGTTGCCCGGCGCGCCCCCGGCAATCACCAGCGGCACCAGGGCGAGCCCGGCGGTCAGCGCGGTCATCAGCACCGGTGCCATGCGCTCCTCGGAGCCACGCCGGACCGCTTCTCGAAGCGGCACGCCGGCGGCGACCAGACGCTGGTAGTTGTTGACCAGCAAAACGCCATTGCGCGCGGCGATGCCAAACAGGGCGACGAAACCGACCAGGGTGGCGACCGAAAGGACCTGACCGCTGATGGCGATCGCCAGTACACCGCCGATCAGGGCGAGCGGCAGGTTGACCAGCACGATCAGGGTATCGCGGTGTCTTCCGAACTCGAAGTAGAGGAGGCCGTACATGCCGGCAAGCAGCAGGACCGAGAGCAGGCCGACGTTGCGGCTGCTGCGCATCGCCTCCTCGAACTGACCGCCGAAGGTCGCGAAGTAGCCGCGCGGAAACTCGATCTCGGCGGCGACCGCGGCCTCGGCGCGGGCGACGGTGCCCGCGAGATCGGCGCCGGCGACGTTGGCGGTGAGCATCGCGACCCGCTGCACGTTCTCGCGTCGGATCATCGATGGACCGAGGGTGCGGCGGATATCGGCGACCCGATCGAGCGAGATGATCTCGCCGCTTGGGGTCGAGACCGGCAGTTGTGCGAGCTGTTCCGGTGACGAGCGCAGCTCGGGGGGCAGGCGCACGACCACGCTCGAGGTCAGGCCCTGGTCGAGGATCTCGCCGACGTGGACCCCTTGGAACAAAGCCTCGACAGCGGTCGCGAGCTCGGCGGGCGACAAGCCACTGGGGCCCATCGCCGAGCGGTCGAAATCGATCAGCAGCTGCGGCACCGCCGCCTGTTCCTGGTTCGAGAGGTCGACGATCCCGGGGATTCCACCCAGCACGCGCTCGACCGCGGAGGCCACCGAGCGCAGGACGGCCAAGTCTGGGCCGAAGATCTTGACCGCGAGGTTGGTGCGCGAGCCCGAGATCATGTGATCGATACGGTGGCTGATCGGCTGGCCAAAAGTGACCGTGGCGCCTGGGATGGTCGCCACCGCGCGCCGCATCAGGGCAGTGAGCTGGTCCTTGTCGCGGCCGTGCTCGAGCGGTCCCAGCACCACTTCCATCTCCGAGGCGTTGACTCCCTGGACGTGCTCGTCCTTCTCGGCGCGACCGGTGCGCCGGCTGGTGGAGACGACTTCGGGGAACGCCAGCAACGCTTCTTCGACTTGGCGCCCGGCGTGGTCGCTGGCGGCGAGGGTGATTCCGGGCGGGCTGACGATCGAGACCGTGAGCGATCCTTCGTTGAAGGGCGGCAGGAAGCTGCGACCCAGACCGGGCACCAGGGCGACCGCGATCGCCACGCCAGCGAGCGCTACGAGCGCGACCAGCAGCGGGTGAGCGAGCGACCAGCCGAGAGCTCGGCGATACAACGCGCGGCAGCCGCGGAGCAGCCACGGCTCCCGAGCCTCCAGCAACCGCGGCGAGTCGAGCAGCAGCGCGCACAGGGCCGGGGTGATGGTCAGGGCGACCAGCAACGACGCCGCCAGCGCCGAGACGAAGGCGATCCCGAGCGGGCGCAGTAGGCGGCCTTCGAGACCAGGAAGGAAGAAAAGCGGCAGAAAGCCGAGGATGATCAGCAGGGTGGCGAACAGGATCGGGCTCACGACTTCGGAGGTGCCGTCGGCTACGACCTCGATGGTCGGCCGGGGTTCGCCGGGCTGTTCGCGCTCGGCCTTGAGCCTGCGGAAGACGTTCTCCACTGCGATGATGGCGTCGTCGACCAGCAGACCGATGGCGAGGGTCAGGCCACCCAGGGTCATGGTGTTGATGGTCATGCCGAGCGCTGAGATGAAGACCACGCCCGCGACCAGCGACAGTGGGATTGCCAGCGCCGAGATCAGGGTGGTGCGCAAGCTGCCGAGGAACAGCGCGAGCACGACCACCACCAGCAACGCGCCGTCGCGCAGCGCCCGGGTGACGTTGGCGATCGCGACCTCGATGAAGTCCGCCTGTCGGAAGTTCTCCTTCTCCAGGACCACGCCTTCGGGCAGAGCCGACTGCAGTCGCTCGACCACCGCGTCGATCTCGCGGGTGAGCTCGAGGGTGTTGGCGCTCGGCTGCTTCTGCACCGACAGGATGACCGCCGGCCGGGTGCGGTAGGAGCCGGTGCCCCGCGAGGGCTCCGCACCCCAGGCGACATCGGCGAGGGCTCCGACCCGCAGCGGCACACCGTCGGTCGCGCGCACTACGGTGCTCGCGATTTCCTCGGGGGTCCGGGCACGGCCGAGGCCGCGGACCAGGTACTCCTGGCCGGCCTCGACGTGGAAACCGGCGACCGGGCTGCGGCTCGCTTGCGCCACTGCGGCGATGAGCTCCGGCAGCGATACTCGGTGCTGCGCCAGGGCCGCGGGCCGTGCGGTGACCTGGAGTTGGCGCGTCTCGCCGCCGATCGGGACGATCTGGGAGATGCCGGGTACTGCAAGCAGGTTGCGGCGGACCACGGTCTCCGCGAGCTGTCGGAGCTCGATCGCCGATACTCCCTCGCCGGTCATCGCGATGAAGGTGATCTCGCCCATGATCGACGAGACCGGGGCGAGCTCGGGGGCGCCGACCTGGGCGGGGAGCTCCAGGCCCTGCAGCCGCTCGGTGACCATCTGCCGAGCCTGGTAGATGTCGGTGCCCCACTCGAACTCTGTCCAGGTGACCGAGATCCCGTCAGCGGAGACCGAGCGCAGCCGCCGTACCCCGGTGGAGCCGTTGATCGCCGACTCGATCGGGAAAGTGACGAGGAGCTCGACCTCCTCGGGAGCCATGCCGGGGGCCTCGGTGATCACTGTCACCGTCGGCGCCGAGAGGTCGGGGAAGATGTCGACGGGTAGATCGGCGATCCACCAACCGCCGGCGAGCAGCAGCGCCGTAGCGGTCGCGATGACCAAGACCCGGTGGCGTAACGACGAGCGAGTCAATCGATCGAGTGGACTCATGATTGCGTCCTCAGCGTCCTCAGTGTCAGCGTCCTCAATGAACGTGACCCTGGACCTCGCCCGTGGCCATCAGCGAAGAGCGCCGGATCCACTCGCCCCCCCTGGGTCACCAGTCGTTGCCCGACGACCAGACCTTCGACCATCGCGAGCTCACCCTGGCGCGCGGTCACCCGCACCGGCTGGCGCCCGAAGCTCTCTCCGGAGAGCTGGAGATAAACGACGGAAACGCCGCCGTCGTCGACCAGGGCGCCATTCGGAATCACGACGCCGACGGCGGTGTCGGCCAGCAGGACTTGGGCCATCGCGGTGGTGCCCAGGATCAGGTCCGCCGACGGTGGCACCTCGAGCAGCGCCGCGACGGTGCCGGTCCGGGAGTCGACCTCGGGAGCAATCGCCACCAGGCGGACGCCCCGTTCGATGCGCAGCGAGGAGCCTTCCGGAAAGCGGACCACGACTCCGCTCACCCCCGCAGCGAGCCGGCGTCCCGCCTCGGGGGATACCGCGACTTCGAGCCAAACCGAGTCGGTTCGCACCAGCCGAGCGAGAGCGGCGCCGGCGGTGACGACCTCGCCGGGTGAGGCGAAGACGGTCGCGATCTCCCCGGCGAAGGGAGCGAAGATCGTGGTCGCGCCCGAGCTGCCGCCCTGGCGGGCGGTGCGCGCGGCGTCGAGGTCGAGCTCGGCTGCCTGAAGGCTCTCGCTGAGCGAGTGGACGCGAGTCTCCGCCTCCTCGAGCTCGCGCCGGCTCGTCGCCTCGATTGCGAACAGACCTCGCAGGCGCTCGTGGCGCGCCTGGGAGGTGGTCAGCTCGCTGCTCAGCGAGTTGCGCTCGGCTTGGAGGGTGGCGAGGCTGCGATCGACGGCGACTCGCGGCACCATGCGAAATAGCGGGGCGCCACGTCGGATCCGACGTCCCGGATAGGGCCAAGGATCGGCGAGGAGCACCGCATCGACCGGGGAGGCGATAGTCGCTTCGCCGCCCGCTGGCGCGCGTACTCGAGCCAGTCCTTCGACCGACTGGTGCAGCTGGCCGAGGTTCACCCAGGCGGTTGCGAAGTCGCCGCGCCACTGCTCCTCTTTGAGAAAAGCGATCTCACCACCGTCGCTGGCCCGGGCCCCTGGGAGTGCCGGGTCCGCGATGACCGATCCCGGGTCCTCGGCGGTTCCGACACGCACCCGACCGCCGGGAATCTCTTCGGTTCCGGCCGGTGAACGGATGAGAAAAGCGAGATCGAAGTCGCCGGCGATTTCGGGACGGATCTCGACGTTGAAGATTCCGGGGCGGATCGTCTGTTCGGCGCGGAAGCTCTGTTCGGCGCCCGCGGAGCGCAAGCGAATCTCGACCGAACCGTCGCTCATCGCCGAGAAGTCCTCGAGCACTGTGACGTGGGTGTGGGCCATCGCCACCTCGCCGGCAACCAGAGGATCGACCTCGGGAAAGATTTCGTAGCGCTCGCCCCAGGCGGTGACCGACCAGGTCTCGGTCTCGTCGGCGCTCGGGCTCGGCGACGATTGATTCGCGCAGCTCGCGAGCAGGTTCGAGGCGGCCAACGCGACGACCAGAGTGGCGGCGGTGTTCGTGTTCCTGTTCACGCTCAATACGTTCATGTTTACCTTCCTCATACGCGCGTCATTCGAGGTCGAGGGGCCGGCCGGCGAGTTGCTCGAGTCGGCGATGCGCCGCGAGGGCGGCGGCGTGCAGCCGCAGGGTGCTCGACTCGGCGGCCTGGACCGAGCGCACGGTGTCGAGCAGATCGGTCAACGTCGCCTCGCCCGCCCCAAAAGCAGCCGTGGTGGCGGCGACGATCTGCGGGTTCGCGGCGTTGGCGGCGCGGGCGTCGGCCACCGCGGTCACCAACCGCTGGTACGCGGCGAGCGCGCCGATTCGCCCGGTGCCGATCTGGAGCTTCGCCGCTTCGCTACGAGCGGTCGCCGCCTCCAGGCGGGCTTCGGCGAGGTCTCGACCGGGTCGGTTACGGTCGGCCCAGGGCAGACTCCAGGAGAGGCCGACGATCGGTCCGCCGAGAGACTGACTGCCAGTGTCGACGCGCTGCCAACCGGCAATCACTGCCGGAAGCGCGAGGATGTGCGCCGCCGATTGTCGTGCGAGTCGAGCGGCCGCGACCTCCTCCTCGAGCGCAGTCAAGCCCGGGTGCGCCGCGGCGACATCGGCGGGTATCGGCGGCAGAGACGATAGGGAGGGTCGAGCGAGCGGGCTCATTGTCGGGTTCCAGCCGCGGGCGGTCGCGGCGGCGGCAAGGGCTTCGCTCTCGAGGAGTGCCTGCTGGGACTCGAGCTCGGCCGCAGCCAACTCGAGCCGGCCGGCATCGAGCCCGGAGGCTTCGCCGCTCTGCGCCCGATGTCGTTCTCGTCGCGCCAGGTCACCGACGGTACGAACAGGCTCAGCGAGCCGTTCGACGAGCTCGGTCGTGACCACCCAGGTCGCGAAGGCCTCGCGCATCGCCAATCGCAGCTCCAGGCCCTCGGCGACGAGGCGCGCTTCGGCGGCTGCGACGCCGCGTTCCGCGGATGCCACGACTGCGCCGCGGGAAGGGTGCGGTGGCTGCCAAGAGAAGGTGAGGTCGATCTGGTCACTCAGCCCTGATGGCGCCTCGCGGGTGAGCGAGAGCTGCGGATTGGCCAAGGTGCCGGCACGCCTCGCCTCGGCCCGGGCCTGCGCGACGGCTTCACGTGCGGCGACGGCGGCCGGATGGTCATCGGTCAGGACCGAGAGGAACTCGGCCTCGGTGATGGTGGGCTGTGGGACCGTGGACGCCGGCTGGGCCCAACTGACGGCAGCCACGAAGGCCGCTGCCCCGGCAACAGACGCGAAGCGATGCATGCTGACTCCTTTCCCGGTTCTGAAGTGACACCGGGCCCACAACGGGCCAGGCGTTTCAGCCGGGGCTTAGAGCAGCAGCGAACAGTGGGCGTAGAAAAGTCGGTCGGGCGGTCGAGCGCGAGGCTCGAACGTCTGGCGCCTTACAGGCCCAACCTCGGCGTTCAACGTCTCTGGGACCGGTGTCTGCAGGGCGGACATCTGAGGCCCAACGGTCCCTTCGGGGATGGTCGCTGGGTGCTGATGATCGGGAACGATCTCGGGATGGCGATGGCCGTGCGACGCGGCCAGCTGGTCGGCGGCCGCTCGATGGCTCGCGTCATCGTGCCCGTGATGATCCAGGGCGAGATGAAGCGTCAGGGCCGCCGCATATCCCGTGGGACCAGTCCACAGCGCGAGAAGCAGCAGGACTCCGATTCGTCGGCTTCGACCACGAGGCATTCGAGCATGCTCCCAGTTTCGCGTGACGGTGTCAAAGAAGGCCAGTGAAAAAGCGCCAGGCGATGTCGCCTAGGAACCTGCGCCGTAGGAATCGTCGCCGCCTCATCAACGCATCGAAATCGCTTGTCCGGCAGATCGGACCGGCACCGTCTTGTCCCTTCCGGGGGTAGCGGCCGAGCTTGGGCGGCCGACGATCGCGCGAACACGCCAGCGATCGTCACGCCACGGACGAAAGAGCGGAAACGCCCCGCGCCGATCAAGGTCACGGTCCATTCGCAGCGATCCCGCTCGTACCAACGCTCCATTCGGCCGCCCAAGCTCGGCCGCTACCCCCAGAGGAACCCGAAGCCCTCGACTTGCGCGGCAGTTCGCTCTTTGCTGGTAAACAACGGCTGCCATTTCCGGAGCCCTCCTAGATCCCGTAATACTCGCGGTACCAGGACACGAACAGCGGGATCCCGCGGTCGATGGTGACTGCCGGCCGATAGTCCAACTGCTCGCGGGCTCGAGCGATGTCGGCGCTGGTGCGGTGGACGTCTCCCGGCTGCATGGGAAGGAACTCTTTCTCGCCCTCGCGACCGCACGCAGCCTCGATCTGACGGATGAAGTCCATCAGCTCCTCGGTCTTCCCAGCCCCGAGGTTGAAGATCCCGAAGTCGTGGTTGCGATCGATCGCCGCCAACACACCGTTGACGATGTCCACGACGTAGGTGAAGTCGCGCTGCATCTTGCCGTGTCCGAACACCCGCATCGGGTGACCGCGCAGCACAGCGTCGGTGAACAGGAACAGCGCCATGTCGGGTCGACCCCAGGGCCCGTAGACGGTGAAGAAGCGGAGCCCGGTGCACGGCAAACCGTAGAGGTGGTGGTGGACCGCTGCTTGGAGCTCGTTGGCTTTCTTGGTCATCCCGTAGAGCGAGACCTGGGCGTCGGTGTCGCTGTCCTCACGGAGCAATGGGTCGCGGTTGTTGCCGTACACCGAGCTGGTCGAGGCATAGATCAGTCCACCGACCCCGCGCTTGAAGCAGCGCTCGATCACCAGGTTGAAGCCGAGGACGTTGTCGCGAAGGAACTCGTCGGGGTGCTCGATCGAGTGCCTGACCCCGGCCTGTGCCGCCAGGTGACAAACCCGAGTGTCGGGGCCCGCGCCGAGGCGGTCGAACCGCTCGTCGAGCGCCGCTGGATCGCAGATGTCGCCACGGAGCAAGGAAAAGCCCGGGTAGCGCTCCAGAATCGCGTTGCGGCGCTCCTTGAGGGCGGCGTCATAGTACGGCGTGAAGTTGTCGAGGCCGAGCACCTCGTCCCCGCGCTCGAGCAAGGCGCAAGCGACCCCGAAACCGATGAATCCGGCGCTGCCGGTGACCAGAACTTTCATGATGGAGGGACTCCTGAGGAGCCGGCGAGATGCAGGCGCCATCTGTCGGCAAGCCGGTGAATGGGATCGAGCAAGAGGTCGGACACAGTCAGGCGCTCGAAGTAGTCTTCGCGGAAGCCGGGCTCGGTCTCGGTGACCGCGTCCCGAAGCACCGAGTAACGGTTGCGGTAGCCCTGGAGAGCTCTCCGCAACACCGCCGTCGACGCTCGTTCGGCCAGCTTGACGTGGAGCAAAACCAAGCCGCGCACCCGCGCGCGGTCGATCTCGGGGACCAGCAGGAAGACCCGGCCATCGCTCTGACCCCGGGCGGCGAGCAGCCGGCGCTCGAGAGCCACCCGGCGCTTGGTTCCCTTGAGGTGGGGCTGGGTGGCAGTGCGCGAGGGCAGGTCCTGGGCGAGCCCGCCGCTAGCGATCACTCGAATCGAGCAATCCTCGGACTCGGGGTCGCCATCGAGCGCGTAGCGGGTGTACCCGGTGACCCGCTCGACGACCGGGTCGAGAGCGGCCAGAGTGCGCAGGTCGGCGTAGCCGATGTACCCGCGATCGACGCCGGTGCCCACCAACTCACGCACCAGCGGCACCATCAACAGGCTCTCGTCGGTCCTGGAGATCCCCACGGTCACGGTCTTGGCCTGATGCTTGATCGCATCGACCGGACGGGTGAGCTGCCCGATCGCGGCCGTGATCGCCTCGGTCAGGTCGTCGGCGACCCCCGCTGGCGAAGCCGCGCGCCCGCCCACCGACGGGTAGGCGTCGAGCGGCACCAAACCTTCGACCACCCGCAACAGCGTTGCGACGCGCACCGCGGTGCTCGCCTCGAGGTGACCGTCGTAGGTCCCGGCCGCGAGCTCGCGCTGGAACTCCGCGGCAGCCGTGGCAATGGACGCTCGAAGACTGCCCAGGATCTCGATTTGGCCGGGAGCGGCCAGCACCAGGTGTGCGAGCTTCTCGATCGCGGACCGAATCTCGCGCAGCGGTCTGGCCTGGGCATCGATGGCCAGCGCCGCGTGATAGCCGAACAGGTGTCCAGCGAACGCGGCCAGGACGAACGACAGCCACGGGTGCGCTGGCGGCACGAAGAACACGGCCGCGGCGGCCGCGAACCGCTGGTCCCCCTCGGTGGCGATCACGATCGGTGTCGCCTTGTGGGCGCGGTAAATCGCGATCTCCTTGGCGACGTCGTCGGCGGTCGAGCCCACAAGGCCGGCGGCGCACACCAGGATCAACGGCTCACAAGACAAGTCGATGTGTTTCTTGTCCTCGGTGACATCACACGAAATCGATTTGTAACACAGCTCGGAGAGCTTGATCCGCACCTCTTCTGCGGCGATCCGGTTCCAGCCGTTGCCGACCACCGCCCAATAGCGACGGCTGGGGGCGAAGCGGGAAGCGATGGCCGCGAGCTCGCCGCTCCGGCCGAGGATCTGGGTCATCGCCGCCGGCAGTTCGCGCAGCCCAGCGAGTAGATCTCGGAAGTCGCTCGTCGACCTACGCCCCACCTGCTCTGCCACCGCCACCGCGAGCAGGTAGCCGGCGGCCACCTGCGAATAGAACGCCTTGGTCGACGCCACGCTCATCTCGATGTCGCGACCATCGGAAGTGTAGAGCACGCCGTCGGCCTTGTCGGTGAGGTCGCTGTGCCGGCGGTTGACGATCGCCACTACCCGCGCCCCACGGCTGCGCACCAGGTCGACCGTGCGGTTGGTGTCTGTGGTGGTGCCAGACTGGCTGATTGCCACCACCCAAGCGTCGCTCATGTCCTCTTCGAGATGAAACCCGCTCAGCTCGGTGGCCGGCATGGCACTGACCTGACAGCCGGCACCAGCGGCCCGGAGGGTGTGCTCCAGCGCCCTGGCGACGCCCCGACCGGCCACCGCGGCGGTGCCCTGTCCGACCACGAACACCCGCCGGATCCGGCCCGCTCGCAAGTCTTCGACCAGCCCGCTAGGCAGGCAATCGGGTCCGAGATCGACCCGCGGCGCGTCGCCGCTGGCGTTGGATCTCCATTTGCCGCGCAGAGTCTTGTGGAACGAACGCGCCGCCTCCGAGATCTCTTTGAGAAAAAAGTGGGGGTAGTGACCGCGGTCGATGTCGCGGGTGGTGATCTCGACCTGCTGCAGATCTCCGCCGCACACCGGCAGCGGCGCCCCTTCATACGACCGGCGCTCGATCCCCGCCAGGTCGCCGGCAAGACGACGGTCGAGGATGACGATCTGGCCGCGACTCGCGCTCGGGCGCTCAGGGTCAGCGGGGGTCTCGCCGTCGAGCCGCAAGTAGGTCGAAGTCTCCTCGACCAGGCCGTAAGGCTCACTGGCGACCAGGTAGCAGTCGTCGCTCAGCCCGACATAGAGCGCCTGGCCGCTACCGCGCAGGGCGAGCATCAGGCGCTCGGGATCCTCCGCCGAAAGCGCGATGATCGCCACCGAGCCGACGAAGGACGAAACGGTGTCGCGAAAGGCATCGGCCGACGACGCCCCGCGTTGGATCCGAGACGACACCATCACCGGGATCACCTTGGCGTCGGTCGTGATCTCCTTGGCAAAGGCGAACCCCTCGGACACTTTGAGATCGGCGTAGTTATCGACGTCGCCGTTGAGCGCGGCGATCACCGACGGCGCGCCGCTCACTGCCGGCGCCTGCTCCTCGTTCAGCGGGTGCGCGTTGGCCTCGTTGATCAGACCCACGCTCGCCCAGCGGGTGTGGCCGACCGGAACCACCTCGACCCCCTCGGCCTCGAGCGCGCGGTGCAGCAACGGGTCCGAAGAGATCGCCGCCCGCACCGCTTGCATGTTGTCGCCGAGCTCACCGATCTCGGCGGCGGTCTTGTACACGAAGCCGAAAGCTCCGCCGTGCACGCGCACCGAGCCGTTGGCGTAGAGCGGATCCCGACCGCGATCGGCCAGCCAGCCGCGCACCTGCGGCGATTCGTAGTCGATATCGTGGTTGCGAACCAGGAGAAACACGCCCGCCGAATCGCGGCCGCGGACTTCGAGACGGTCGAGGGCGCCGAGCACCTGGTGGACCGAGACCAGCGCCCGGATCGCCGCCTCGTGACGCAGCCCGCCCGCGAGCCCGGCCACCCCGCGGCTGGTCCCGAGACGGTCACGCCGAATCGCCCACACCACGTCGCGAACACAGACGATCGCCCGGTTGAACGCTTCGACCCCCTCCAAACCGACGACCAACTCGCCCGCGTCGAGGCCAGTCTCGAGAACGTCGAGGTGGCGCTCGATCGCCGCCGTCCGACGATCTACCTCGTCGGCCAGGTCGGGCTCCAACAGCAGCGTTCGGATGCCCGAGACTGTCTTGAGCGCCGCGTTGGCCGGTGCAAGTAGCTCGGCGACTTCGCACAGGGTTTCGATGGCGACCCCAGCGCCCTCCAGCCGCACGGCTGCAGCGGCGAGGGTTGCGATCAGTTTGGGCCGGTCGAGCGGCGGCTCGATCCGGCTGCGTCTGAGGACTGCGACGATTCCGCACATGATCCGAGCCTGCGGCTCAGCGAGCCAAGTTTGGGGACCCTAGCACCGGTCGAAGGAGCGCGAAAGACGGGGGGACCGCCTCATCTCGAGAGCTCGAGGGAGTCGGCGAGACAGCGCTTGACCGCGGCCGCCGAGTGCACCCGCAAGATCCGCGCGCGACCCGCCTGCGCCAGCTGCCGGCGCAGCGGCTCGGATTCGAACAGACGCACGATGGCAGCCACCCACTCATCGGGAGCTTCCGCCGAGAGCACGTCGTCCCCCGGGGTCGCGCCGGCGCCGGCGGCGGCGAATGGCGACGCCACCACCGGCACGCCCGCGGACCACGCTTCGAGGATTTTCACCGGCACCCCGGCGCCGCTCCGGAGCGGCGCCACCGCTACCCGGCCGCGAGCCAGGACCGTCCCGAGGTCGGCGGGTGAGACGATCAGCTCGACACCAGCGCGGGCGGCGCGTCGGCGCAGATCGCTCGCCGGGCGGGCGCCGGCGATCACCAGCTGGGCCTGCGGCCGCGCCTCGAGCAGCCGCGGCCACACGGTCTCGAGGAACCAGCGAGCGCCCTCGCGATTCGGAAAGTAGCCGAAGTTGCCGGTCATCACCACGGTATCGGGGTCGCCCGCCGCCAGCGACCCGGCCGGTCGCTGCGGGCACACCAGCGGCAGCACCCGCAGGCGGTCGGTCGCCTCCGCGCCCAGTCGCTCGGCCAGATGACGACGGTCGCGATCGCAGACCACCCAAGCGACCCGGACTCGCCCGAGCAACCTGCGCTCAGCAGCGAGCAGCCTTGAGGCCTCCCACCGAAGAAATGGTCGCAGGAGCGGGAGGTCGCGCATCGCCCGCCGCTCGAAACTCAACGACAAAGCGTCGATCAAGTCGACCGCGAGCGGCGTGTCTCCGAAGTCTTGCAGGTGACCATCGAGGCGGGCGAGCTGGAAGATCGCCATCTCGCAGTCGGGCGCCAAGCGCCGGATCTGGCGCCCGAGGTCGGCCGAGTAAAACGCCCCCGACTGGAGCGGGGCGCCCGAGAACACCGCTCGCAGCACCGCCACCGCCCGACCCGCCCACCGACGGCGGTAGCGGATCCAGCTCACTCCATCGAGCTCGGGGAGTTGCGCGCGACCCGCCGGCACCAGCACCGTCAGGAGGTGATCGCAGCGCAGCGACTCGATCAGCTGAAGCGCCCTCAGCTGGTCGCCGCGACGCGGCGGGAATGGGCAGCGCGCCACAGCAAGCAGAATGCGCATCTGCGCGCGATTGTGGCACGCTCGGTACCTTCTATGCCGGAACCTGTTGCCCGTGAGTCAAGTTTCTCAAGAGCGCGGGCGGCCGAGCGAGAGCAGCAGTCTTGGACCCGAAGTCGATTCACAGGCCCCGCTTTCGTTCCAGGTCCAAGACTGCCAACGAGGTTCCGGGCACGCGCCCTGGCGCGTGCCCGGAACCTCGCTAGAAGTCTTGAACTCCCGAACTTGACTCAGCGTGTCAAGTTTCGTGAAGCGGCGTTCTCACGAGCTCCGGAGTTCGAGACTTCTAGGAGCCCGCGGCCGTCTGCGGCCGCTTGGGCGGGGTGACGGCTAGCGGGATCGTGGTATGACCCCGCCTCATCACTGCCACCACGCTGGGGATTGGTGACAACCACGATCCCGCTAGCGCTTGCTATTCTCCCTCGCTATGTCCCCGTTTCCCCACCCGGCACAGATGACCGAGACGATCCGCGGATCGGTGTTCTCGGCGCTTGCCCATCGATTGCACGACCACCGGGGTGAGGTCTACCCGTTCCACGTCGGCGACACCTGGCTCGAACCGGTTGCCGGCGCGCGCATGGAGGACCTCAAGACGGCGAACATCGCCGGAATCCACCGCTACTCGGAGCCCCGCGGCCGCGCCGAACTGCTCCGGGCGATCGCGACCCGGGTGGCCGCGCGCACCGGGTGTCCGACGACCGCCGAGCAGGTGTTCGTCACCGCGGGCGCCACCGCCGGACTGTACGCCTGCCACCTCGCGCTGCTCGAGCCGGGCGACGAGGTGTTGGTGCTGGCTCCCTACTGGCCGCTGATCGAGGGCATCATCCGCGCCGCGCGCGGCGTGCCGGTCGCGGTCTCGACCCTCGGAGTCACCGATCGCGACGCCCTGCTGGCCCGACTCGAGAGTCTGGCGACCCCGCGCACCGTCGCTCTCTACTTCAGCTCGCCCAACAACCCGACCGGTCGAGTACTCCCGCGACCGTGGCTCGAAGCCCTGGTCGCCTGGACCGAGAAACGCAACCTGTGGGTGATCGCCGACGAGGTGTACGAGGACTACGTCTACCGCGGGCAGCACCACTCGGCGCGCCCGCTCGCCCCCGAGCGAACGATCGTCGTCTATTCGTTCTCCAAGGCCTACGGGATGACGGGCAACCGCTGCGGCTACCTGGTTGGTCCCGAGGCCGCGCTCGAACCAATGCGGCGGCTCGGCACCCACACCTTCTACAGCACTTCGACCTCGGCGCAGCTCGCCGGCACACGCGCCCTCGAACTCGGCGACGGCTGGCTCGCCACCACTCGCGCGGCATACCGTGAGATCGGTAACGAAGTCGCGGCGACGCTCGGGATCGATCCCCCGGAGGGCGGAACCTTCCTGTTCCTGGATCTCGCAGCGCACCTCGACCAGCGCGGGCTCGAGGGCCTGCTCCTCGACTGCGCGAGCCACGGCCTGTTCCTGGCCCCCGGGCCCAGCTTCGGGCTCTATCCGACCTGGGCGCGTCTCTGTTTCACCGCCGCACCGCCGGCGGTGACCCGGCGCGGGGCGCAAGTGCTCGCGCAGTTGCTGGCTGCCCGACTTCGAGACCCGCAACCGGTTTCCGGAGAACGCCGATGAGCCGTTTCCTTGCCGCGGTCGTCCAGCTCAACTCGACTTCCGATCTCGAGCGCAACTGGGAACAGGCCCGCCAGTTGATCGAGCGCGCGGCGAGCGCCGGAGCAAAACTGGTGATCACCCCGGAGAACACGAACTACCTCGGTCCCCACCAGCAGAAGGTAACGCTCGCCGAGCCGCTCGACGGCCCGACCTGCTCGAGATTCGCCGAGCTCGCGCGTCGCTGCGACATCCATCTGTTGCTCGGTTCCTACAACGAGCGCGGCGCCGAAGCGACGCGCTGCCGCAACACCAGCGTCTTGTTCTCGCCCACCGGAGAAGCCCTCGCGGTCTATCGCAAGATCCACCTGTTCGATGTCGACGTCTCCGACCAGGTGCGGTTTCGCGAGTCGGCGACGATCGAGCCGGGCGATCAGACCGTGTGCGTCGAGACCGCACTCGGGCCGATCGGTCTCACCATTTGCTACGACCTACGTTTTCCCGAGCTCTACCGACAGCTGCGCGATGCCGGTGCCCAGATCCTCTGCGTGCCGTCGGCGTTTACCCTGACCACCGGCAAGGACCACTGGTACCCGCTGTTGCGAGCCCGCGCCATCGAGAACCAGGCCTGGGTGCTGGCCGCGGCCCAGCACGGGCACCACGACGACCAGGGCCTGCGCCAGAGCTACGGTCACTCGCTGATCATCGACCCGTGGGGACAGGTGGTGGCGAGCGTCGGCGACGGTCCCGGGATCGGGATCGCCGAGATCGACCTCGACCGAGTCGCCGAGGTGCGCCGGGCGATCCCAGTGGCCAGCCACCGTCGACTGTAGTGGAATAGACCCCCAGCCCAGTTAGACGCGCAGCGACGACTGCGGGCGCCGGTGCGCCTCGCGCACGCACCGTCGGCTGAAGTGCGAGAGCTTCCAAAGGTAGCGGGCGCCGCCGAACTGCAACACGTCGTTGTGCCCGGCGTCGGGCACGACGTACCACTCCTTGGGCGCCGCGGCACGGGCAAACAGCTGTTGGCCGAGCGCCAACGGCACGGTCTCATCGGCGGTGCCGTGGACGAACAGCTTCGGCAGCATCAGCCGATCGACCTTGCTGACACTGCGAAACTCGTTGCGCGCGATCAGGTGCAGCGGCAGGCGTCGGAAACGCGACCGCGCCATCTCCTTGAGATCGGTGAAGCTCGACTGGACGATCAGCCCCGCGGCCGGGCGGTGGAGCGCCAGGTCGATCGCGACCGCGCCACCAAGCGAGTGTCCGAACAGGATCACCTGCTCCGCAGGCTGGCCGATCTGGTTGACCAACAGGTCATAGGCGGCGCGGGCATCGGCCAACACTCCGGCTTCGCTGGGACGGCCCTCGCTGCGTCCGTAGCCGCGGTAGTCCACCGCGAGGGCGTTGAAGCGCATCCGCGCGAGCGCGCGGTAGACGCCGATTCGGCTGGTGATGTTGCCGGAGTTGCCGTGGCAGTAGAGCACGGTGCCACGAGCGCGACGCACCGGCATCCACCAACCGTGGAGTCGAGTTCCATCCTCCGACTCGGTCCAAACATCCTCGGCGTTGACACCGTAAGGCGCCGGCTGCCACAGACCGTTCGGGTACTGCTCAGGCAAGAATGTCTGAGAACGCTGGAACCGAAGCCGCCAGAAGTGGGCTACCCCCAAACCACCGGCGAGCAGCAACGGCGGCAGACCGGCGCGCAGCACCGCGGCGGCTCCGGAACCTGCTCTCGAGCTAGCCGCGATCTGCGGCGTCACCGCACCTCCGATCTCGGGTTCGAGCAGGTCCTCGGCGCGAGGCCTTGCAGGCCCGACCTTGGGCGCGCCCTCGGGCAAGACCTTGTCGTCGAGTGGCGGCGCCATGGCTTTCAGCATGATCTTGGACAACAGCGACAGCCACGCGGAGTATTTCACGAGCCTCCAAGGGCCTCATGCCCACCTCGACCTCGCTCGCGACGGTTGACAGAACGTCGCTGGTACACTGACAACGCCGCAATCCGCTCTCCCGCGCCCGACTCCCGGAGGTCGGGAAACTGCAACCACCCGGAGGTTCCCTGCTCGTGCAGACCTGGCTGCTCGTCGCCATCCTCGCCTTCACGCTCTTCGCCTTCGCCTTCGAATGGCTGGCGATCGACGTGGTGGCGCTGACCAGCCTGGCCCTGCTCCTGCTGTTCGATCTGGTGACGCCGGAGCAGGCGATCTCCGGCTTCGGCAACCCGGCGGTGGTGACGGTGATGATGATGTTCGCCCTCAGTTACGGACTCACCCACTCCGGGCTGCTCGCACGCTTGGGCCACCGGATCGCCAGCCTGTCCGGCCGCTCCCACTGGCGCGCATCGAGCCTGCTGGTTCTGATCACCGGTGGCCTGTCCGCCTTCCTCAACAACACGGCGGCGGTCGCGATCTTCATGCCGGTGGGGATTCAGCTTGCCAAGCACTTCGGGATCAGCGCGTCGCGAATCCTGCTCCCGATCTCCTACCTCGCGATCATCGGCGGCACCTGCACCCTGATCGGCACTTCGACCAACCTGCTGGTGGGAGCACTCGCCGAGGCCGCCGGGCTCCGTCCTCTTGGCATGTTCGAGTTCATGCCCTTGGGCGCCGTGCTGTTCGGCGTCGGCGCGATCTACTGCTTGCTCGTGCCCATGCGCTTCCTCAAACATCGTAGCGACTCTTCGAGCCTGACCGGCAAGTACCAGATCAGCGAGTTCTTGACCGAGCTCAAGGTCCCCGAGACCTCGAGGCTGATCGGCCACACGGTGCTCCAGGAGCACCTGAGCGAGCGTTTCCAGCTCACCGTGCTCGAGATCGTCCGGGGTCGCCAGCGAATCGCGAGCGACCTGCGCAACACCCAGCTCGCGGCCGGGGACCTGCTGATCGTCCGCGGCGAGATGGAGGGAATCGTCGCCTTCAAGGAGCATTTCGGGCTGCTGCTGCTGACCGACGTCAAACTCCAGGACGCCGACCTCACCGACGCCAACAACATCCTCGCCGAGGTTCAGCTGTCTCCGGTGAGCCGACTTACCGGCAGCTCGATCAAGGAAATCGACTTCCGCCGACGCTTCGGTTGCTTCGTGCTCGGGCTCAACCGCACCGGCTCGATGATCCAGGAGAAACTGGCGTCGATTCCGCTCCGCCAGTGGGACACCCTGCTGGTGTTTGGCCCGCGCGCGCGGGTCGAGGCCCTGTACCCGCTCGACGACTTCGTTCCGCTCCAGGAGCTCAACCTACGCCTTACCCTGCCGCGACGGTGGTGGGTGTCGCTGCTGATCATTCCGGCGGTGGTGCTACTCGCCACGGCCGGCGTCATGACCATCCTCAAGGCGTCGATCATCGGCGTCGTGGCGCTGCTGCTGACCCGGACGATCACCATCCAACAGGCCTACGACTCGATCAACTGGACGGTGATCTTCTTGCTCGCGGCCATCCTGCCGCTCGGCCAAGCGATGGAGAACACCGGCCTCGCCCGCGCCATCGGTGAATGGCTGGCGGCGAGCGGCGCCAGTTACGGTCCGTTGGTGGTGCTGTCGCTGGTCTACCTCGCCACCGCGATTCTCAGCGAGGTGGTGTCGAACAACTCGACCGCGGTGCTGATGGTGCCGATCGCAATCACCACCGCGACCTCGCTCGGGCTCGAGCCCAAACCGTTCTTGATGGCGGTCGCCTTCGGCGCCTCGGCCAGCTTCCTAACCCCGATGGGCTACCAGACCAACGCCATGGTCTTCGGCCCGGGCGGCTACCGGTTCCGCGACTATCTGCTGTTCGGGGCGCCGCTCAAGATCGTCTTCTGGTTGATCTCGGTGGTGATGATCCCGGCCTTGTGGCCGATGCGCCTCTGAGGGTTGGAGCGCCCCGTGGTCTCGAGCATTCAGCCCGCGGCGTCGGCGAGCAGGCGCTCGACGTGGGCCGAGACCATTAGGATCGCGACATCGTTCTCGCCGCCCTCGGGAACGATGATGTCGGCGTAGCGCTTCGACGGCTCGATGAACTGGAGGTGCATCGGCCTCACCGTGTCGAGATACTGGCGCAGCACCGAATCCAGGCTCCGTCCCCGCTCCTCGAGGTCACGGCGCACCCGGCGCATCAAACGCAGATCGGCGTCGGTGTCGACGAAGATCTTGAAGTCCAACAGGTCGCGGAGGCGGCGGTCGGCGAACAGCAGAATTCCCTCGAGCAGGACCACCGGCCGCGCCTCGACGCGGCGGCTCTCGCCGCTGCGCCGATGGCGGACGAAATCGTAGACCGGGACGTCGACCGCGCGACCGGCCCGTAGCGCCTGGAGGTGCTCCACCAACAGCTCGGTGTCGATTGCGTCGGGGTGATCGAAGTTGTGCGCCAAGAGTTGCTCCGGACTCTGCCACTCGATGTCGCGGTAGTAGGAATCCTGGACCAAGTGGGTGATGCGCCCCCGGCCCACCTGTTCGACGATCCGCCGCGCCACGGTGGTCTTCCCCGAGCCGCTACCGCCAGCGACCCCCCAGGTCGCCACCGCGCGGTTCATCGCTGACACCCCGGGCAGTAGAAGGTGCTGCGGTTCGCCTGGACCCGTCTAGCCAGTGGGCGAGCACAACGGAGACATGGCTCGCCCTTCCGACCGTAGACCGCGAGCTCGACCTGAAAGTAGCCGGGCTCACCGACCGCGTTCTGGAAGTCGTTGAGGGTCGTCCCGCCTTGGGCGATCGCATCCTCGAGCACCGCGATCGTCTGAACCGCCAGGGCTTCGAAACGCGGCGCCGCGATCCGGTCGACCGGCCGCGATGGCCGAATGCCGCTGCGGAACAACGCCTCGCAAGCGTAGATGTTGCCGACCCCGACCACCACCGAGGCGTCCATCAGCAGGCTCTTGATCGGGCACCGCCGGCCGCTCGCCGCGGTCTCGAGGTAGCCGCCGGTGAACAGGCCTCCCAGCGGCTCGATGCCGAGGTGCGCGAAGTGACGGTCGCGCGCAAGACGCGAGGTCTCCGCCGCGAACACCAACCCGAACCGGCGCGGATCACGGAACCGGAGCTGACGTCCCGAAGCCAGGTCGAACGAGACGTGCTCGTGGGAGCGGCGCGGGAGGTCGCGACTCTCGAGGGTGAGACTGCCGCTCATCCCGAGGTGGACGACCAGCGTCGAATCGCCAGCGACATCGATCAGCAGATACTTGCCACGCCTTCTTAGGCCTTCGATGCGATGGCCGGTAAGTCGGCGCGCGAGCTGACGCTGCGACAACGGCTCGCGCAACGCCGCGCTATGCACCCGCACCCGTGCGAACGCATCGTCGCCGAGGTGCTGCTCAAGGCTGCGCCGCAGGGTCTCGACTTCGGGGAGCTCCGGCACCTCGGATTCCTACCGCCGCGACGCTCGCCGGTGTCCAGCGGCAACGCCGACGGTGACCGCGAGCGCAACGAGGGCAGCGTCGGGTTCGCCGCTCTCGCCCTTGAGCCGCGCCTCGGTCTCGAGCACCAACGCCGGCAGCCGGCCGAGCGCGGTCGCCGGCATCCGCGAGGCGGCCAGGTACACCCGGTGGAGGCGATACGGATGGAGCTTGGCGATCGGATTCTCGACGCCGTCGCCCAGGGGTCGCTGTAGCGCCGGCGCCAGCCGCTCCTTGAAACGACGGTAGTCGCGCTCTCCACCGGGTACTCCGGTGCGACCCAGCAACCCCCCCACCGCGACCAGCTGGCGACAGTAGTCCGCGAGGAGGGCAAAGGTCCCAAGCCGCGACGACACAGCGTCCTCGGCCGCGAGCTGGATCCGCCGCAGTCGCCCGAGAGCGCCGCCGACCCGACCCTGCGCCAGGTCGTCGAGAAACGCCCAGACGTCCTCCTGGCCGCGATCTTCGACCGTCTGCTGGACGGTCTCTGCGGTGATCACCGCACCGCTCGAGATGCCAGCCAGCTTGCGGTACTCCGCCGCCAGCCGCGCCGTCGAATCGGGGTCGATGCCCTCTTGACCGCGACCGCCGCCAGCCTTCTTCAGGGTCCGGCGCGCGAGCTCCCGCAACGCGTCTGCTCGGATCGCCACCCCAGTCTCGCGCTCCAGCTCGGCGGCGACCTGTTCGAGCCCGACGGGCGCACCCTGACGATCGAGCTCGAGCCCGCCGACTTCGACCAACCCACCTCGCTCGCGTACCCGGGTGACCAGCGGGTGGTCGTTCGCCCAGCGGCTCTCGGCCAACACCAGCGCATGGCCAGGGGGAAGGCCGCGGTCGATGGCGTCGCCGAGGTCCGCGACGTCGCCCTCAGCCCAGCCCTCGAGACCCTCCTCGCGCGCCCGTGCGAGCAACGCAGCGAGGGCCGCCCGCACGTCGTCGATCTGCTTCTTGCCCCGGCCGCGACCACGGCGCTTGCCGCGCTCGGCCTGGCCACCCTGGTACGCCCAATCCGGGAGGCGCTCGAGAACTTGCGCCGGTTCGCCCGCCGAATCGACCCCGAACAAGCGCAACGCCTGGAGCAAACGGCCGGCGGCGTCGCGCTCGCGGGGACTCAAGGTGCCCGAGCCGGCGTCCGTCGCACCTTCCGCGGCCTCGTCGACGAGGTCGGCGGCACTCGAGCGATCGGCGACCAGCGCGGTGTCGATCACCAGCATTACCTTCGACCCCTCGAACATCGAAAACGTCCGCAAGTCGCCGAGCAAAGACGCCAACCGGGGCGGTCGTCTGTGGGTGGTCAAGGCACAGCCGCCGGCGAGCGCCAGCGTCTCGGCGAGCGCCGTCGCTGCCGGCTCGGCGAGCACAGCGTCGCCGACCACCAGGTACACCGCCAGTCGGGCTCCGGACTCGATCTCGGCGATCAGCCGCGAGACTGCTGGCGGGACCGAGGGCAGGCGGTCAGACGCCATCGTAGCCGCCAGCCGACCAGACCGGCGCTTCGACCAGCCGACGATCCAGCGCGGGAGGTTCGACCGGATCCACCGCGAGCTCCACCGTCCCCCAAGCGCCGCAGCCCACACAGCGGTCATGCCACTCCGAGAATCGACGCTGGCAGCGGCTGCAGCTGAACTCGCTCCGCTGCACGCCGAGCTCGCGTCCACAACACCGATACGCCTCGGCGGCGAGGCGGATCTCGCCTCGCCGCTCGTGGATGCGGCCGATCAGGAAGTGGAACGTCGGCGCCGAGCGGAATCGATCGGCGACCGCGACCAGGCTCTTGTACGCCTCGTCGAGCATTTCGATCCGATAGTAGAGCCGGCCCAGGAAGAACCTCGGCAGCGGGTCTTCGGGCGCATCCGCGATCAGCCGCCGGACCGCCTCGATCGCTCGCTCGGGCTGCTCGCGCTCGATGAAGTGGTCCTCGATGCGCTGGAGCAGAACCGGGCTGTGGGTCGCCTGGTAGCCGGCGCGCCAGAGGTCGACCGCATCGTCCCAGCGCTCTTCGACCAGCCGCGCCTCGCCGAGCATCACCCAGGCCGGCAAGAACTCGGGCGCCTCGGCGAGCAGGCCATGAAAGACCTCCGCGGCGTCGCGCGCGCGGTCGTCCTCGAGCAGCTGGACCCCGCGTTGGTAGGCCAATCCGCGCTCGAGCTCCGGGTCGCGGACCGCTCCCTCGCTGGCCTCGAGCTTCTCGTGGAGCGCGGTCGCAGCCGGCCAGTCGGCGTCGGCAACTGCATCGCGGAGGCGCTGGCGGAGCACCGCGACTCCGCGGTCGGGAAAGTCGCGCAGGATACGGTTGCGGATCTCCTCGGCCACCGCCCGCTGCCCGCTCGCCGCGTAGTCGTCGATCAACTCATAGAGCATGGCGACACTTCGCGGATGGGCTGCTGCGGCGCGCTGGTGCGTCGCCACCGCCTCGTCGCTTCGCCCTTGGGCCCGCAGCACACCGCCGTACCGTTGCAGCGCAGAGTAGTTGTCCGGGAGGGTCGCGAGTACCACTTCGAACTCGCGGGCGGCACGTTCGAGTTGGCCGTCGCGCTCGAGGTCGACCGCGCGGTGGAAGGTCAGCTCGAGACTGTCAGCGGCTCGCGAATCCCGTCGCTCTTTCCGCCGCGCCAGGTCACGCCGCAGGGATTCGATCAGCCGCTGGGTGATCAGCGGCAAGAAACCGAGCAGGAAAATCACCAGCACCGCGAAATAGAGCGGCACCTGGATGCCCGCTCCGAGCCGGAACGGCTCGGTCAGCAGGTCTCGATTCTCGAGCGAGAAATGGGAGGCGAGGAAAACCGCGACGAGGGCGAGTAGGGTCAGAGCGAAGCTTCGCGGGCGCACCCGGTACCGCCTCACCCGCTATCGAGCCCGCGCCAGGCCAGGCGCCACCCAGGATCCGTACGGGATCAACCGATCGTGGGCCGCGGATGCTGCGACCGAGGTGGCGTCGCCTGCCCAACACCTCTCGACCGGTATTTCTCTCGGGACTGTCAAGTCTCCTCCCCGGCACGTGGGCGGAATCATGCTTCGTGCGCCAGCAGACCCTGTTCCGCCCGCTCCTGACAGTCCACACAATAACGCGCCCATGGAACCGCCTGCAAGCGCTGCCGACCGATCGGCCCGTGGCAGGGCGCGCACAGCCCGAAGCTGCCATCCTCGATCCGCACCAGTGCCGATTTGATCTGCGAGAGCAGCTCGCGCTCGCCGTCGGAGATCAAGAAGGTGAGATCGCGGTTATAAGCGACATTCGCGCGATCGACCAGGTCGTCCATGCCATCTTGTGGCGCCTGCAACCCAGTGCGCAGATCGAGCTCGTACTGCGACACCACCTGCTCGCGCTTCTCCACCAGTAGCGCGCGGAAGGCCTCTCTCTCCTCGGGTGTGATCGGCCCCCGCTGACCCACTGGCAATGACACGGCGCGGGTCGGGGACAGGCGGCTTTTGGCCGCCGCTCCGACCTCGGTTCCGCCCTTGGCGACGCTCTTCTTCGACGCGGGAAGCGCCGTCTCTTTGGCGCGTTTCGCCTTCACCTTCTTCTTGGTCGTCTTGGCCGTCTTGGCCGTTTTGGCCGTCGGGGTCTCCTTGATCGGCTTGGCGCCGGCGGATCGGGCCTTGGTTTCGGCACCCGTCACGGGCTTGGCCTCGGCCTTCTTCTGCGAACGGGGTGTGCTGCGGCGAGAGGTTGGGGACGCGATGGAAGCGGTCCCGGCGCCGCCCTTCGAGCCCTTCGAGCCCTTCGAGCCCCGTGCAGACCGCGTACTCGACGCATCCTTGGCTCCGGCACTCGACGCACCCTTCGCAACGGTGCCCGCCTTCTTAGCGGTGGCTCGACCCCGCGCCGCGGCGGTTCCAGCTATCCGTTTGTTCTTCGTCGCAGCCACTGACCGTCACCTCCCCTGCGCTTGTTCGACAGCTCGCCTGGACACCTGCCGCCTCGACGGCTGCCCTCGAACCTGGTCGCCTCGAACCTGGTC
Source organism: Holophagae bacterium (assembly GCA_032128015.1). Classification (GTDB taxonomy): domain Bacteria; phylum Acidobacteriota; class Thermoanaerobaculia; order Multivoradales; family Multivoraceae; genus JAQBHE01. The sequence continues at coordinate 3,099 of JAQBHE010000212.1, read as the reverse complement.
TTCTCGATCTCGGGCCGAGCGAGTCGCCTCCGCTCCGGCGAAAGCACCCCACGAAGCGAGTCTGGAGAGTCCCAGACGAGTCCCGGCGCTTGGCCCCTGTCAAACCGGCCGCCGATGGTACTTTATTCCGCGATCGATCGCGAACGCGCGGTAGATCTGTTCGATAAGCATGGTGCGGGCCAGTTCGTGGGGAAAGGTCATCGGCCCCAACGACAGCCGTTGGCGCGCGGCCTCGAGGACAGCGGTCGCCAGACCGAGGTCGGAGCCGATCACGAATGCGATCGGCCCTGGCCACTCATCGATCCGCCCCATCAACTGGCGCGAGAAGTCGACGCTGTCGAGCTCTAGTCCACGCCGATCGAGCGCGATCAACCAAGCGTCGCGCGGCACCGCCGCGAGCAGTGCCGTGCCTTCCGCCTCGAGGCGATTGCCCGCGGCACCGCGGGCGCGAACCGGAATGTCGCGGACAGCGACGAAGCGAGTGATCCGTTTCTCGAGGTCCTCGCACAACGATTGCCAACCGCCGCGCTGGTGGCGGCCGGCCCAAACGATCACCAGCTCTCTCGACATCCTGGTCGGGGGACTCTACTCCCTCGAGACTCCTGAGAGCCGCCGCGCAACCGCTGCCGTCCTCCTAGAACCTTTGCTATCTTGGACGGATCATGGCCGAGAGTTCCGAAGAGACCCAGAGACGGCGGCGGCGGAAACGGCTGATTCAGGGCTTGCTGGTCGGCGGCGCGGCACTCGGCTTGCCGGCATTGATCAACGCCCTGGTCGCGCGCAATGCCCGGCGCTTGCCGGCCCGTGGCTGGGGACGCAGGGAGCGCTACCGCACGGCCGACGGCGACTTGCTGTTCCAGCGACTCGGCTCCGAAGGTCCGGTGGTAGTGCTGCTCCACGCCCTCGGTCCTGGTCACAGCGGCCTGCAATGGCGGGCGGTCGCCGAGCTCCTGGCAACGTCCTATCGAGTGCTGGTCCCGGACTTGATCGGCTGGGGGGATTCCGATCACCACCCGCGGACTTTCGACGGCGACTTCTACATCCAGCTGCTCATCGACTTCCTCGCCGACGTTGCCGAAGAGCGCGTCTGTCTGGTGGCCGCCGGGCTGCCCGCGGCCTACGCCGTCCAACTCGCGGTCGACCACCCCGAGCAGCTGTCCGCGCTCGGCCTGGTCGCGCCGCTCGGGATTGGGCTACACGGCGATGAGCCCGACCTCCGAGACGCGGTGGTCCACCGGCTGCTGCGCCTGCCCATTCTCGGCACCTCGGCGCTCAACATCTTCACCAGTCGCGCGGGCATCGCCCACCATCTCCGCCGCGAGGTCTTCGCCGATCCGGAGCGGGCCACCGACCTGCTGATCGAGCAGCACTACCGGACGAGCCACCGAATCGGCGCTCACGCCGCTCTCGCCGCCTACGTCGCCGGCTACCTCAACCACGAGATCAAGGACATCCTGGGGCGGGTGGACGCGCCGACCTGGCTGGCGTGGGGCCGCGAGACCCGCAGCCCGTCCATCGAGGCGGCGGATCTCTGGCTCCACGAGCTGCCGCAAGCGGAGCTGACCGTGTTCGAAGACTGCGGCCTGCTGCCCCACGCCGAGGCTCCGGACGAGTTCGCGACCGAGCTCTTGGCCTTCCTCGGTCGCACGCTGCGAGCCTGAGCCTCTCCGAGCCCGCGCCTGGATACCCGCCTGGATACCCCGCGCCTGGATACGTCGCGCCTGGATACCCCGCGCCTGGATACAATGCCGCCTTCGGCCGCGGCAGCCCTGCCGGCGACCGATCTTCGACCTCTTAGAGCATGGCCGGCATCTTCAAGGCGTACGACGTCCGGGGCACCTACCCCGATCAGATCGACGAGTTCATCGCACGCAAGATCGGCCGCGGCTTCTGCTCCTTGCTCGACCCGGCCGACCCGGCGCCGGTGGTGGTCAGCCACGACATGCGCCCGCACAGCGAGCCGCTCGAGTCGGCGCTGATCGAGGGGTTACGCGAAAGCGGTCGCGACGTCCTGGCGGCCGGCCTCGCGAGCACTCCGATGAACTACTTCGCGGTCGGACACCTGGCGGCTGCCGGCGGCATCCAAGTCACCGCCAGCCACAACCCCGGCCACTACAACGGCTTCAAGTTCAGCCTCCGCGAGGCGCGACCGGTATCGGGAGACGATGGCATCCCGCGGATCGAGCGCCACGTGCACGAAGACCGACCGCTGGCGAGCGTACGGCGCGGCACACGGACCAAGGCCGCGATCTTCGAGGACTACGCCACCCACTTGCTCGGTCAACTGCGCCGACCCGCTGGGGCGGCGCGGCTGCGGCTCGCGGCCGACGCCGCCAACGGCATGGGCACGATCTACCGGCCGATCCTCGAGCGCGCCGGGATCGAGCTGGTGCCGCTGTACTTCGAGCTCGACGGCCGATTCCCCCATCACGAGGCGAACCCGCTCAAGCCCGAGAACCTCGTCGACCTCTCGGCCGAGGTCAAGCGCTCGCACGCCGACCTCGGGGTCGCTTTCGACGGTGACGCCGACCGCGCGGTATTCGTCGACGAGCGTGGCGATCCGGTGGGCAGCGATCTGACCACCGCCCTGATCGGCGGCCTGAAGCTCGACCGCAGCGGTTCCGGGGTCGTGGTCTACGACGTGCGCTCGTCGCGGGCGGTGCCCGAGCACATCCTCCGTCACGGCGGCACGCCGGTTCGCGAGCGGGTCGGCCATTCGTTCATCAAGGCCACGATGCGCGCCCACGACGCGGTCTTCGGCGGCGAGCTGGCAGGTCACTACTACTTCCGCGAGAACTACTTCGCCGACAGCTCGCTGCTCGCGGTGTTCGAGATCCTGAACTTGCTGTGGCAGGAGCGGCGACCGCTCTCGGAGCTGGTCGCGCCGCTGCGCTGCTACGCCAAGAGCCCGGAGATCAACTTCGAGATCGAGGACCGCGCCGGGGTGATGGCTGAGCTGCAAGCACGCTACGGCGCCGGCGCCGAGGTGGACGACATCGATGGCCTGCGCGTCGACTTCCCCGACTGGTGGTTCAACGTCCGGCCCTCGAATACCGAGCCACTGCTCCGGCTGGTTCTCGAAGCGGACACCCCCGAGCT
>JAQBHE010000211.1:0-2849 GCA_032128015.1 Holophagae bacterium | reverse complement strand
GTCGCGAGGTTGCCGCGCAGCGCCACGTGGTTCTTTCCGAGCTCGAGTCCGACACCGATGGCTTCGATCGGACCCCGCTTCATCGCCTGGGGAACTTGGCCAAAGATCGCTAGGGTGCCAGAGGCAGTGTCGGGCACCACTCCAGGCGCCACCGGATCGGCGAGACCGACGATCCCTTCGCGCGCCAGGCGGTCGAGCGTCGGCAGCTCGGCGGCCTCGAGTGGCGATCGCTGGCCGAGGCTCGCCACCGGCAGGTCGCCGAGACCGTCGATCACCAACACCAGGAGGGGCGGCTGCTCCCAGGGCTCGTCATCGAGCGCTTTCGCCAACCACGGGACCTGGCGCTCGATGGCGCCGGTGAAGATCTGGATCGCCCCCTGGATGCTCTGTTCGCGATCGGTGGTGTCGAGCAGCGGGATCTCATGCTCTTCGGCGCGTTGCAGCAGCAGCTCCTGCTGCCAACGGATGGCGCGAAAATTCTCGAGGTAGCGCTCCGAACGCCGGCCGCGGTTGAGGTTCGCGCGCGCCAGGAAGTGGCTGCGGTGGACTTCATCGTCGAGGGTAGCGAGCATGATCATGACCTGGTACGCGACCGGATCGAGATCGGGGAACGGCACCAGCGGCGGCAGCAGGTGCACCCCCTCGACGAAGATGCTGAGGTTCTCGGCGATCGCGCGCTCGACCACCGCCCGCACGCCAACGCACACCCGCACCGACTGCTCCTCGAAGGCCGCGTCAAAGAGCCGGCGACGCTCGCTCTCGGGACGCTCCCGCGCCTCGTCGCCGGCTTCGAAGCTGGAGCGGTGGAGCGAAGGCAGCATCGCCGGCGCAAACACCATCCGCATCACCTGGCGGATGGTGTCGGTGGAGTTGATCCGGTAGATCCGCAGCAGCGGCGCGAGATCCAGCGACAGCGTCGATTTGCCGGTACCGGTGGCGCCTGCGACATAGAACACCAACGGCCGCGGCAGCTGGCGAATTCGGCGCAGCAAGCGATAGCGTCCGGCCACCTTCGGACCTTCACTGCGCTCCAAGAAATCGGCGACGAAGCGAGACAGCTCGCGGCTCTCGAGACGTGCGACGCCGTTGCGACGCAGCTCCTGTTGGATGTCGAGGACGTGGCGATATGCCCGATCGTGGCCAAGTCCCGCGGCGTAGAGACTGTGAGCGAGCAGGCCGCGGGAGAACGGCTGGGCCTCGCCGTTGTAGGTGACCCGGACGTCCGGGGGCTGCACCGGCGGGACCGCGTCTGCCAGGATCCCACGACCGAAGGTCTCCTCGAGCGATTGCTCGATCAGCTCGCGCAGTTCGGGGGTCGAGATCTCGTCGCGATGCGCGATCTGGTCGCGCACCGCTCGAGCAGTGGCGTAGGCGTCGTCGAACGACAGCCCCCGCTGCACCAGATCGTGGGTGACGATCCCGCGCAGGAACGGTTGGCGGGTCCCCGACGCGGGGTGGTAGACCGACAGCCGTCGCGGCTTGTGCTCGCTTTCGCGGTCGCCAGAGCTGGTCATGGCTCGGTGGCTGGTGTTGCCGTCAAGCCGCGGCCTTGTCGGTCCCGGTCGCTCCCTGGGCGAGACGGCGGCGCGGACAAGTGGCGCAGCTCAACGGCTCGCCGTCGGCGCCGAGAAGCTCCGGGCCGCCGCAAGAGCCGCGCAGGCAACGGCCGGTGAGCAGAACACCGATCGACATCGCGAGCATCACGATGCCGATGAGAGCGATGGCGAGTAGTGCGAGTCCCATTGCTGGTTGCAATGTAGCTTAACCGACGCCCATTCGAACAGCCGCCGCGGACGGCGCTGGAGCGTCTGTCGACGGCTCGGTCGGCTGCGCTTCCAGGTAGGCGCGAAAGGCCGGACTTGTGACCTCGGCGACGCCCTCCCCCTGATAAACCAGGAACACCGCAGCCAGATTCCGCTCGCTGGCGAGGGCGATCCCGGCCTCCGGTCCGAGCACCATGAGGGCGGTGGCGTAAGCGTCGGCGAAGGCGGTGCTCTCATGGAGGACGCTCACTGCGGCTGGCGGGTTGCTGAGCGGTCTCGAGGTGCGGGGATCGATGGTGTGGGAGTAACGAGCTCCGTCGATCTCGTAGTGGTTTCGGTAGTCGCCGGAGGTCGCGAGGCCGATGCCTGACAACCGGAGGACCCGGTGGATCGGAGAGCTTCCGGGAATCGGGTTCTCGATCGCGATCGCCCACGGCAGCCGCCGGTCGTTGAGTCCACCGGTGCGAACCTCGCCGCCGACCTCGACCATGTAGTCGCGGTACCCCGCGGTCTCGAGCGCGCGGGCGGCCCGATCGACGGCGTAGCCCTTGGCGACCGCGGACAGGTCGCAGCGGGTGGCGCTCGATTCCTTGGTCAGGGTCCCAAGGTGGGGATCGAGGTGCAGGCGCTGCCAGCCGACGCTGGCGGCAAGCTCCCGAAGGCGGTCTTCAGGGGGTGGTACGGCAGGCCGGCCATCCGGCCCGAAGCCCCAGGCGTCGACCAGCGGTCCGACCGTGACGTCGAAGGCGCCGCCGCTCTCCGCGCTCACTTGCTGCGAGATCAAGAGCACCTCGACGGTCGGGGCCGAGAGCGCGAAGGGAACGCCGGCTGGAGCGCGATTGAAGCGCGAGATCTCGGAGTCTTCGCGATACGTCGACATCAGCCGGTCGACTTCGCTGAGCGCGCCGAAGACCAGCTGTCCGAGCGCTGCGCGCGCATCCGTGCCGAGGCTTTTGGGGGTCACCACCTTCACCGAGTAGGTGGTGCCCATGATCGCGCCGGCGACTTCGCATAGCTGCGGTCGAGGAGCGCAGGCCAAGCCGGCCGCGACGACCGCGACGAGGAACGGCAGGCCGCGGATTGGGC
>JAQBHE010000210.1:0-10984 GCA_032128015.1 Holophagae bacterium | reverse complement strand
CGGGCGCCGCCTCGAGAACCACAACGAAACGGTCGAACCGCCGAATCCTGCCAGTCAGCCGGCGGCCGGTGATGAGCTCGACGTCGAGGATCGACGACTCCTTGAGGTTCTGGAACAGGAAGCCGTCTTGGATGTTGATGCTGTGTTTGGTCATTTGCCCTCATGAGAGGCGCGCAGTGAATCGACGTCAGGAATGGATCAGGAACGGATCACCCCTCGCGCCGCTCTCGATCTCGGCTGGTGTTAGCCATCGAATCGCTGTCTCGCTCTTGAACCAGGTTTGCTGTCTCTTGGCGTAGCGACGAGTGGCGAGGATGATGGACTCCGCAGCCTGATCGAGGGAGAAATCCCCTTCGAGGAATCCGAGAATCTGGCGGTAGCCGATGGCCTGGAAAGCAGGAACCGTGGGCTCGGTTCCGGACGCCAATAGCTGCTCTACCTCAGCCAACCAGCCGCGATCGAGCATCGACCCCACGCGCAACGCAATGCGATCGTACAAGAGCGCTCGATCGAGGGTCAAACCAATGACCTGCAGTGACACCGTCGGCCCTGTGGGTTCTCGGCGTAGCCAAGCCGACTGGGGCTCGCCGGTGCCGAGCACGATCTCGAGCGCGCGAAGAATGCGCTGGGTGTCGCCGGGAGCAAGCCGAGCAGCGGTCGTCGGGTCGCGATCCGCAAGCTCGGAGTAGAGCGCGGGCAGCCCCTCGGCGGCAAGTCGGGACCGCAAGGTCGCGCGCAGCCCGCGGCTCACCGGCGGCATCGTCGCCAGTCCGCATCGCAACGCTCGCAAGTACAAGCCGCTACCGCCGACCAGGATCGGAATCCGGCCGCGGCCCCGAATCGCGGACACAGCCGCCGCGGCTCGGCGCGCGAACTCGCCCGCCGAGTAACGCTCCGGCGGATCAAGGATGTCGATCAGATGATGGGGAATCCGGGCGCGCTCCTCGGGAGTCGGCTTGGCGGTGCCGATGTCGAAACCCCGGTACACCTGGAGGGCGTCGGCGTTGACGATCTCGCCGCCCAGATCGGCCGCCAGGCGCATGGCGTAGGCACTCTTGCCTACTGCGGTCGGTCCGACGATCGCCAGCGCCTCGGGCTTCACCCCATCACTCTAGCGATCTCTAGCGATCTCCAGCGATCAACGGCGGACCGCCGTGTCGCGCCTGGCTGGTCTCGAAGACGCCCGTCGCTGTCTGGATTCGTAGCTCGATGCCGCCATCCAGGTCAGTGCGCAGGAGCGGGACGCGCGATCGGGCGAGTCGAGCCACGACCTCTGCCGAGGGGTGGCCGTAGGGATTGTCGCGGCCCGCTGAAACGATCGCCGCCCGCGGTCGGATCACTTCGAGCAAGGCGGCCGACGTCGAGGTTCGACTGCCGTGGTGAGCGACCTTGAGCCAATCGACCCGGCCTATGCCGCCGGCAACCAACGCTCGCTCGACCGAGTCGTCGACATCGCCAGTCAGGAGCAGCCGGCGCTCGCGGTGGCTTGCCAGGATGACCAGCGAGCCTCGGTTCGCCGAGCTCGGCGCGATCCCCTCGCGAACGCCGGCGGGCCACAACACCTGGAGATTCCAGCCGCCGACACTGGCCCGAGTCGGGGCACCGACCGTTCGTGTCCGTTCCGAGAGCCGCGACACCAGCTGGCGACCGCACGGCCCGTCCTGCCAGCCGTCTCCCACCCAGAGCTCCCGAACCGCCAGGTATCGGCTGAGGCCGAGAAGCCCGGCACAGTGGTCTTGGTCAGAGTGGGTCATCACCATCAAGTCAATGCGCCGGACCCCGGCTCGCGCGAGCGCCGGCAGCAACACCCTGCCGGCGATGTCGCCGTGGCGCCAACCGCCGCCGTCCACCAGCACGTTGCGACCTCGGCTCTGGAGAAGGATCGCGTCTCCCTGGCCGACATCGATCACCCGCACCTCGGCATCGGGTCGCCCTGCCCAGCGACCCTGGACGAGCACCGCCAAGGTCAACAACCCCAGGCCCGCGAGTCGTGATCGCCACGGCAGTCGCAGAGCAGCCCAGACCGTGGTCGCGAGAGCAGTGGCACCGAGCCAGCCAGTCGCCCAGGGCAGGGTCGTGATCAGACTGGGCGGTATTCGCTCGAGCAACCGGTAGGGCACCGCAAGCAGGTCGAGGATCGACGTCAGCGGCGCCGCAGCCGAAGGCTCGACCACGGCGACCATCCCGATCAAGACACTCGTCGCGAGCATCACCGCGGTCCAGGGCACGTAGAGCAGATTGAGCACCGGCGCCGCCGGCTGGAGAACGCTGAACACCGATGCCGTCCACGGCAGGGAGAACAACTGCGCTCCGAGCGATGCCGCGAGAGCCTTCGCCAGCCATCGCGGTGTCGGTGGCGAGCGTGACGACCGCGGCATGCTCTCGGCGAGCCGGGGTGTCGCCCACAGCAACCCCGAGGTCGCGGTCATGCTCAACACGAAGCCCAGGTTCTCGATCAGCGACGGAGTGATCGCGAGCAGACCCGCGGCCGCAATCGCCAGGGCGTTGGAGGCGCTGGGCGGTCGCTTGACGGCAACCGCTGCGAGCGCCGCAACGAGCATGAAGAGCGAGCGCACCAGCGACGGCCGACCACCGACGAGGGCGAAGTAGCCCGCCGCGGTCAGCAGCATCAGCGGCGCCTTGGCGCGGCCACCCAGCGCCGTCGACAGCCCTACTGCCAGACTCGCCACCAGCGCCAGATGCAGCCCGGAGACCGCGGTCAGATGAGCAAGGCCGACCGCGCGCAAGGTTGCCTGGAGACCCGGTTCGAGTCGCGAGGAGTCTCCGAGCAGCAGGGCGCCACCCAGGCTGGAGCCGGTGGAGCCGCCATGAGCGGCGTCCGGAAGAGCACGGCCGATGCGCTCGCGCGCCTGTCGGCCGGCGGCCCGCCACCTCGAGGGCGCCGACTCCCCCACTTCCTCGACCAGCTGCCGGCTCTTGACCGTCAGGGTCAGCGTCGGGGGCGCGCGCGAGCTCACTCCGTTGCGCGGCACGAGTCGCCAGCGCAGTCGACCGCGGACGTGCAGCCGTTGCGCCGCCGGCGGTGGCGCGTCGCCCGGCAGATAGATCCATGCCTCGCGCTCGACGAGATCCGTCGCCTGCTGCTGGCGCGAGGACAGGACTCGGCAGCGCGCACTCCACCCCGCTTCGTTCTCGCGCCACGGGCCCGCCAGCTCGACCAATGCTGACACCGGTCGCGCCGGATCGACCGCGTTCGGCTCACGGCTCGGAAGCACCCACGAAGCCCCCGCATGGACCAGCCCGACCGCGAGCCATCCGACGACGGTCGCGGGCAGGCGGCGCACCGCGAAGCAGAGACCGGCGACCAGCACCAGCGGACCGATCGGAATCCAGGACATGTCGCGCGCCAGCAGAGCTCCCACGGCGAGCCCGACCGCCGCCGGCAACACGGGACACGTCGCCTGCATCGCGGCGCCGCCACACCGGGGGCTTGGGCGCACCGCCACCCGATCGTCGGACATGAAGAGAGAGACGGCGGCGGCGGCCTGGAACCTGCCGTCCCGGCACCGAGCGCCGGCAGCAGGAGCTGCTGCTCGCGATCGGCCGTTCGCGATTGCTAGCGGTCAGCTGCTTCCGCGGCCTCGGGCGCGAATAGCGACAACACCCCCAGACCCGCCCGCGAGCGCAAAATCGCCGCTTCGATCCGACGCCGCACCAGGTCGAGGTCGGCGTCGGGCGCCCGGCGGCGAATGCGCTCGAGCCCCGCCTCGACCTGATCGGCGATCTCGGCGAGCCCGGCGGCGGAGGTCGACCTTCGCAGGCTCTCGAGCAGCTCTTGGTCGAGCGCTCCGAGGCCACGCTCGATCCGCTCGGGATGGGGAGGGTCCTCGGCATCAATCAGACCGAGAACCCGCTGTTGCCAGACCTCGCGATCCTCGAGCCCTTCGGGTAGCGCGGCAGCGAGAGCGGTGAGCCGCCGGACGCAGTCGATCCGCTCCACCGGGCGAGTCGCGACCGGCGCCAACAGCCCGACTCGCAGGGCCCATGCGCCCTCGACCGCATCGGCGCAGTAGCGAAGACTTGGGGGGAACCGCCCTTTGGCTCCGCGCAGCCGACGCTTCTCGAACACTTGTTCGAGGGTCGCGAGCACCAGCGCCAGAGGAATCCCCCTTCGGTGCCACGACCGCGCCACCTGCCAATCGGCGGGCGACACCTGCAACGGCGCGCCGCGCAAGCGGATGAAGGTCTCCTCGATCGTCCGGAAGTAGAGGTGGTCCTCGGACCATTCGAACTCGCCCGCAGGCGGCTCGTCCGCACTCATCGACCGAGCTCGGGCGCCGCCTCGACGATGTCCCCGGAAGCGACCAACTCCTCCGTGCCGCCAACCTCGAGCCGGAGCCGACCCCGCTCGTCGAAGCCGCAGAAAGCTCCACGCAGCTCGCGGTCGCCCAGCCGACAGACCATCGCCTCGCCCACCCGATGCACCGAGTGGCAGCGATAGCGCTCGATCGCCAGCTCGAGGTCGCCGGCCACCGCCAGCTCGCGCCGCAGCCCGGCGACCAGGTCGCAGAACAACCCGGGCAGTCCGGGCGGCTGGTTGCCACGGCACTCGAGAAGCAGCGATGTCGCGGTCGGCGTCGGCAACTGGTCCCGTCGGTGACCACAGTTGACCCCGTAGCCGATCAGAACCCACGGCGCCGGCAGCGCCGGCAAGGCCGGCGACGCCGGAGACGTCACCGTCTCGATCAGGATGCCGCCGAGCTTGCGCCCCCGAACCATCACGTCGTTCGGCCACTTGAGTCCAGCGACCCCGGGTCCCAGGTGGTCCGCGAGCGCTTCGCACAGGGCGACACCGACAAGCAGCGGCAGGGTCGCCAAGAACTCATCTGGGCGCGGCGACCGAGCCGGCAACGCCCAGGTGGTGTACAACCCGAGCCCCGGCGGGCTCGACCAAGTCCGGCCGAGGCGGCCGCGCCCCGCAGTCTGCTGGTAGGCGACCACGATCGATTCCGGAGCGGCGTCGTCGGCGGACGCAGTCAGCCGTTCGACCAACCGTCGGGCGTAGGCGTTGGTCGACCCGACGCGCTCGAGAAAGACCACGTTCTCACCGCCGAGACGGCCGCTCTGACGAACTGCGCTCGCGAAATCGCGAAAGCCCGTGGCGCTGCCGGTCGGACCGCCGCTCGAGTCAGCGGTCATGCGCCGGACCGGATCTGGTCCACCAGCAGTCGACGCCGCTCCTGGAGCTCGCCGAGACGCTCGCGGTTGCCGGCGATCACCTGGGGCGGCGCCTTGTCGATGAACTGGGGGTTAGCGAGCCGGCCCTCGGCACTCTGAATCTCGACCTCGAGCCGTTCGAGCTCGCGACGCAGTCGCTCCATCTCGCCGTGGTCGAGGCCCGGGAGATCGATCTCGAGCGCCAGATCGATGCCGGCCACCCGGTCGCGGATCGCGTGGTCGCCGGCGCGTCCGCACTGGAGTGCCGAGGAACCGGTCAGGGACTCCACCAAGGCCCGTTGGCCGACCAACGACTCGAGGATCGCCGGCTCACCGGCTTCGAGAAACAGCCGGCCGTCGAGCTTGGGCGACAGACCGCGCTCGGCGCGCAAGCTGCGCACCCGGCCGACGACCCCGATCACGGTCTCAATGGTCTGCTCCGCGGCATCGTCCCGCCACTCCGCCAGCGCCTCCGGATATCGAGCGACCGCCAACGCCGAAAACCCCAGGCGTGAGATGCCGGGCAAGCGCTGCCACAGCTCCTCGGTCAGGTGTGGCATCACCGGATGGAGCAGGCGCAGGCTACGGTCGAGGACGGTGAGCAGGACTTCGCCTACTCGCGGTCGTGGCGCTGCGCCGGAGAGCGCGGGCTTGGCGAACTCGATGTACCAGTCGCAGAGTTCTCCCCAGAAGAAGTGGTAGAGCCGGTTGCACGCCTCATCGAAGCGGGTGGACTCGAAGCGCGCCCCTACCTCCTCGGCGGTGCGCGAAAAACGCGACAGGATCCAGCGCTCGGGAGCCTCGAGACCTGCGAGGTCGAGCTCGGCCTGAACCTCGGCTTCGCCGATCCGCGACAACGCGAAACGAGTAGCGTTCCAGATCTTGTTGCCGAACGCGCGGTAGCCGGCCATCCGCTCGAGGTCGAGCGGAATGTCGCGTCCCGGAGCATCGAGCGCGCACAAGGTGAAGCGCAGAGCGTCGGCGCCGTACTCCTCGACCAGGTCCATCGGGTCGAGGGTATTGCCCTTCATCTTCGACATCTTCTCGCCATCGGCGTCGCGCACCAGGCCGGTGAGGTGGACGGCACGAAACGGGGTCTCACCGGTGAAGTGAAGGCCCATCATGGTCATCCGTGCCACCCAGAAGAACAGGATGTCGAAACCGGTGATCAGCAGGTCGGTCGGGTAGAAAGTCCCGAGGTCGGGCGCCTCGGGGTCGGGCCAGCCGAGGGTCGAGAACGGCCACAGCCCCGACGAGAACCAGGTGTCGAGGACGTCGGGGTCCTGTTCGAGCTCGTCGGTGCCGGCCATTCGCTCGGCTTCCTCGCGATCGAGGGCGACGTGGCAGCCGCCAGCGCGGTCGTACCACGCCGGAATCCGGTGCCCCCACCACAGCTGCCGCGAGATGCACCACGGACGGATGTCCGCGAGCCAGTGCTCCCAGGTCTTGTCCCAACTCGACGGCCGCAGCTCGAGCTCGCCGGTGCGCACCACCTCGAGCGCGCGCTCGGCCATCGCGGTCATGTCACAGAACCACTGGGTCGACAACAACGGCTCGATCGGTTCGCCGCTGCGCTGGCTGTGGCCGACGTTGTGGACGTGATCCTCCACCCGCACCACCAGGCCGTCGGCGGTCAAGCGCTCGAGCACACGGCGGCGCGCCTCGTAGCGATCGAGCCCGGCGTAGTCGGGGCCGGCGGCGGCGGTCATCCGGCCATCCGGACCGATGACTTTCTCGCCAACGAGGCCGTGGCGGCGGGCGATCTCGTAGTCCGCTGGGTCGTGACACGGAGTCACCTTGACCAGGCCGGTGCCGAATTGCGGATCGACGTGCGAGTCGGCGACGATCGGCAGCAGCCGACCGAGGATCGGCAGCACCGCAAAACCACCGATCAGGCTGCGGTAGCGTGGATCGTCGGGGTGCGCCGCCACCGCCGCGTCGCCCAGCAGGGTCTCGGGCCTGGTGGTCGCGACCACCAGCCGTTGATCGCTGTCTGCCACTGGATACGCAAGGTGGTAGAGCTTGCCCTTGACCTCCCGGGTCTCGACCTCGAGGTCAGAGATCGCGGTCTGGAGCGCCGGCGACCAGTTGACCATGTACTCGCCCCGCGTAACCAAGCCTTCGCGGTAGAGCCGAACGAAGGCAGTGCGCACCGCCGTCGACAGGCCATCGTCGAGGGTGAAGCGCTCGCGGGACCAATCGCAGCTTGCGCCCAACACCTCGAGCTGCTGGCGGATGTTCGAATGGAACTTGTGCTTCCACTCCCAGGTCCGTTCCTCGAAGCGCTCGCGGCCAACCTCGCGCCGGCTGGTGCCCTCCGCCTCGAGCTGGCGCTCGACCATCAGCTGGGTCGAGATCCCGGCGTGATCGGTCCCGGGCAGCCACAGAGCGTTGAACCCCTGCATCCGCTTCCAACGCACCACCAGGTCCTGGAGGGCGCTTTGCAGCGCGTGGCCGATGTGCAGTTTGCCGGTGACGTTGGGCGGCGGGATCATGATGCAGAACGGCCGCCCGGCGCCAGCGCCGTCGGCGTCGGCGCCGCTGCGCGCCCGAAACAGATGGTGGTCGCGCCAGAAGGCCTGCCAGCGGCGCTCATAGCTCTGGGGATCAAAGCGCTTTTCCATCGGCTATGTCTTTTTGAGTGTGCGCCGGACCGCAGCCTGCCGCGGGCGCGTCAAGCCGGGGCAGCTGGGAAGACGCCGGCGCCGCCGTCGCGGCCCCGCGCTCATCGAGCGCCCGAGCTCATCCTTCCTCGACCTGGGTCTCCAGCTCGCGAATGCGTTCCTTGACCACCACCTCGGCGAGGTCGGGGATGACCTCCCAGGCGACCTCGCGCAGGACCCGATCGCCGATCAGCTCGGCAACCCGGCGGGCGATCTGCTCGACTTGCGCTTCGGAGAGCTCGACTGTCGACACTTCCGCCTCCTAGTCCTGGTTCGCCGCCTGGGCGATCCCGGCGACGTGGTCCGACCCCAAGCGGGCCTTGAGGTACTCGACGATGGTCTGGGTCGAGGTCCCGGGCAGGAAGATCTCGTCGACCCCCGCGGACTTGAGCCCGGGAATGTCGCGATTCGGAATGATGCCGCCGGCAAACACCAGGATGTCGGCAGCGTCCTGCTCGCGGAGCAGCCGGATCACTTCCGGCAGCAGACTATTGTGGGCCCCCGAGAGGATCGACAGACCGACTGCGCCGACATCTTCCTGGACCGCCGCCGCCGCGATCTGCTCCGAGGTCTGACGGAGCCCGCTGTAGATCACCTCGAAGCCGGCGTCGCGGAGCGCCCGCGCCACCACCTTGGCCCCGCGGTCGTGACCGTCGAGTCCGGGCTTGGCGATCAGGATCCGGGAAAATCTCGCGGCCATGGCGCCGCCATGCTACCAGAGCCGATGAACGCCGGCCGACGCTCGCCGCCTCCCGCCCGAGTCTTAGAAAACCGGCGCCTCTTCCCAGGTTCCGAAGACATCGCGCAGCGCGTCGCTGATCTCACCGACGCTGCAGTACGCCTTCACACAGTCGATCAAGAGGGGCATGGTGTTGTCGTCGGAAGCGGCGCCTCGGCGCAGCGCGTCGAGAGTGCGCCCGACCGCCCCGGAGTCGCGCACGCCACGCTTTCGTTCCAGCGCCTCGATCTGGTGTACCGCGACTTCGTCCGAGACATAGAGCGTTTCGACCGGCGGATCGTCGTCCTGCTGGAAACAGTTGACACCGACCGTGAGCTTGTCGCCGCGTTCCACCGCCTGCTGGTAGCGGTACGCGGAGTCGACGATCTCGCGCTGCGGGAAGCCTTCCTCGATCGCCTCGACCATGCCGCCGTACTCGTCGATCCGGCGGAAGTAGTCGAGGGATCCCGCGACCATCTGCTCAGTCATCTCTTCGACCAGGTAGCTGCCTCCCAGAGGATCGATCGAGCTGATCACCCCACTCTCGTGGGCAATGATCTGCTGGGTGCGCAGCGCGATTCTCGCGGTCTCTTCGGTCGGCAGCGCCAAGGTCTCGTCCATGGCATTGGTGTGCAGCGACTGGGTGCCGCCGAGCACCGCGGCCAGGGCCTGGAGGGCGGTGCGCACCACGTTGTTGATCGGCTGCTGGGCGGTCAGCGAGACGCCGGCGGTCTGGGTGTGGAAGCGCAGCATCAACGACCGCGGATCGCGCGCCCCGAAACGCTCCTTCATCACCGTCGCCCACAGCCGGCGAGCGGCGCGGAACTTCGCGATCTCCTCGAAAAAGTCACTGTGGGAGTTGAAGAAGAACGACAGCCGTGGAGCGAACTGGTCGACATCGAGCCCGGCGGCGATGCCGTACTCGACGTACTCGATGCCGTCGCGAAGGGTAAATGCCAACTCTTGAAGGGCGGTCGAGCCGGCTTCGCGGATGTGGTAGCCGGAGATCGAGATGGTGTTCCAGCGCGGCACCTTGCGGGTCGCGAACAGAAACTGGTCGGTGACCAGCCGCATCGACGGCCGCGGCGGGAAGATGTACTCCTTCTGCGCGATGTACTCCTTGAGGATGTCGTTCTGGAGCGTGCCGGTGACCTGGGTCTCGACATCGACGCCTTGCTGTTCAGCCACTGCGAGGTACATCGCGAACAAGATCGGCGCGGTCGAGTTGATGGTCATCGAGGTGCTGACTCCGCCCAGCGGGATGCCTGCGAACAGAGCCTCCATGTCGGCCAGGGTGTCGATCGCCACCCCGCACTTGCCGACCTCGCCGAGCGACATCGAATGGTCCGAGTCGTAGCCGTAAAGGGTCGGCAGGTCGAACGCCACCGAGAGTCCGGTCTGGCCGTGGTCGAGCAAGTACCGGAATCGCTGGTTGGTGTCGGCGGCGGTGCCGAAGCCAGCGAACTGTCGCATCGTCCACAGCCGGCCGCGGTAGCCGCTGGGGTGGATGCCGCGGGTGTACGGAAACTCTCCGGGCGCGCCGATGTCGCGCAGCGGGTCGGCGCTCGAATCGAGCGCTCCGGCAAGGTGGGGAATCTCCGCGCCGGAAAGGGTGCTGAAGTCGCGCTTCCAGAACGGTCGCTCGGCGGCTGAGCTCGCGACTTCGGCCTGCCAACGCTGGTGGGCGGCCGCGAGCGCGGTGCGAACGGGGTCTCGGTAGGCGGCGCCGCGCTCGGCTGGGGTCGCGGTCTCGGGCTCGACGGTCTCGGGCTCTGCGACGCCGGTTGCTGCGGATCCTCGATCGTTTTTCATCTCTGCTCTTCCTTCGGTCTCAACTCTGGCGCCGGATTTCGTACTGTTCCATCTTCTTGTAGAGGTTGCTACGCGGAGTCTGGATCGCCTGGGCGGTCTGGGTGACGTTCCAACCGTGCTCGTCGAGCTTGCCGACCAGAAACAAGCGCTCCGCGCGATCGCGGAACTCGCGCAGCGTTGGCACCGCGAGCAGAGCCTCGGTCAGCTCGGCGGGCGAGCCACTGCCCGCACCCGCCACGTCATCGCGGGTGATGGTCTCGCCCGGCGCCAGGATCAGCAACCGCTCCACCAGGTTCTTGAGCTCCCGGACGTTGCCCCGCCACGGCAGTGCGGCGAGCTGCTCGAGGGCCTCTGGGTCGAAGCGACGCGCCGGATAGTTGTTGTTCTCGCCGAACCGACGAACGAAGTAGTCGACCAACATCGGGATGTCCCGAAGCCGCTCGCGGAGAGGTGGCGAGTGCACCGGAATCACGTTCAGACGGTAGTACAGGTCCTCTCGGAAACGGCCCTCGGCGATCTCCTCGGGAAGATCGCGGTGGGTCGCAGCGACCACCCGCACGTCGACCGTGATGTGTCGCGCCGCGCCGATCGGCTCGACCTCGCCGTTCTGGAG
>JAQBHE010000209.1:0-4573 GCA_032128015.1 Holophagae bacterium | reverse complement strand
CCGGCAGAGGTGGAACGTCGGAGCGGTCGCGGTCGGTCATCGGATACAGCCGTTGTGAAGGAGGCTAGCGGGCTCCGGGCGCTCGCCCTCCCAGCGAGACGGGCTCCTGGGAGCCCGTTGAGAGTCTCGAACCCCGCCATCGAGAACTTGACCTGCGAGATCAAGTTCTGGGGTTCAAGACTTCTAGGGCGGTCGCCGCAGCCGTCGAGGCCGGCCTCTATAATAACCATGGCATTCACGTCGGGTGCCGAGATCGACCGATGCCGCCCCCCCCGCCACACCGCCGCGCCGCCGCCCGAGCCTTCGTCCGGACCCGCGCAGGCCGGCTGCTGCTGCCGGTGGTGGCGGTGGCGGTGCTCGGTCTGGTGCTCGGCGCCGCGGTCGCCGCGACCATCCACGTGCCAGCAGTAGCGTCGATCGCCGACTACGCGCACGACATCAACACCGTGCTGTTCGACCGCGGCGGTCGCCCCTACCAGGAGTACTTTCTGGAAAGCCGTTTTCTGCTCGCCGAAGGCGAGGTTCCCAAGCTCCTCCAGGACGCGCTGCTCGTTTCTGAGGATCGCGACTTCTTCACCCACGCCGGTATCGACGTGCCGGGGATCGCCCGGGCGGCGTTGGGCAACTTCCGCCAAGGTCGGCGCAGCCAGGGCGCTTCGACCCTGTCGATGCAGGCCGCCGGGTTGTTGTTCCTTGACCGCCAGCAGCGGACTTGGAAGCGCAAGATCACCGAGGCGTTCTATGCGGTCGAGCTCGAAAAGACCCTGAGCAAGCAGCAGATCCTGACCCTTTACTGCAACCTCATCCCTCTCGGCCACCACAACTACGGCTTCGAGTCCGCGGCCCGCTACTACTTCGGTCGCCACACCAGCGAGTTGAGCCCAGCGCAGGCGGCGAGCCTGGTGGCGATCGTCCCCCGGCCGAGCGAGTGGACGCCGATCAAGAAGCCGGAGCTGGTCACCCGTCGCCGCGATCGCATCCTCGGTCTGATGTTGGAAGCCGGCGCGCTCGATGCCGAGCAGTACGCGCTGGCGATCGCCGAGCCGATGAAGACCGTGGCACGCAAGCGCGAGGCCCGGGTTGGCCCCTACTTTGCCGAGGAGGTCCGCCGGTATCTGTACCGGCAATACGGAGAGCGGGGGCTCTACCAGCGTGGGCTGCAGGTCCACACCACCCTCGATACCGCGATCCAGAGCGCCGCCGAGGACGCGCTGCGTCGCGGTTTGTTCGAGCTCGACCGCAATCGAGGTTGGCGCGGGCCGGTAGAGCGCCTCGGCGCGGAGGCGGCGGAATCGACCACCCTGCCGTCGTGGAGCGGGCTCGCACTCGAGCCCGGCGTATGGTCCCAGGGGGTGGTGGCTACGGTGAGCCCGCAACGGGCCGAGGTGCGGATTGACGATCGCCGATTCGAGCTGCTGGCAACCGACGCGGCTTGGACCCGCAAATCGTTGCCGGCGATCCTGCGAGCCGGCGATGTCGCATGGTTCGAGATCGGCGCCGCGGCAACGGCCGGCGAGCCGAAATCCGTCGGCGAGCCGAAATCCGCCGGCGAACCGAGAACGGCCGGCGAGCCTCTGGCACGGGTGTCGTTGGTCCAAGAATCGGAGATCGAGGGCGCGGTGGTGGTCCTCGAGTCCGCGACCGGAGCGGTGCGCGCGATGGTCGGAGGTTGGAGCTTCGAGCGCAACGAGTTCAACCGTGCTACCCAGGCGCGTCGGCAGATCGGGTCGGCATTCAAGCCCTTCCTCATCGGCGCTGCCTACGAGAGCGGCTTCACGCCGGCCGACACCGTGTTCGACGCGCCGGCGGTTTTCGCCGGCGCCGACAACTTGCCGACCTACAGCCCCCGGAACTTCTCTCGCCTGTACTACGGGATCACTACCCTACGCCGGGTGGTCGAAAAGTCCATCAACGTCTCCTCGGTGAAGCTCCAGGACCTGATTGGCGCCGACCGGGTGATCGACTTCGCTCGGCGCTGCGGGATCGCTTCGCCGCTGCATCCCTACTCGAGTCTGGCGCTGGGAGTGGCCGAGCTGTCACCGCTCGAGACTGCCGCCGGCTACGCCTCGATCGCCAACCAGGGGATCCACGTCGAGCCCTACCTGATCGAGTCGGTGACCACCCCCGACGGCCGGGCTCTCGAAACCCACCAGTTGTCGGCCGCCAAGGCCATGGAGCCGACGATCGCGTACCTGCTCACCCACACGATGCGCGGTGTGGTGGAACGCGGAACCGGCAGCGAGCTCAAGAGCCTGGGTCTCCCGATCGCCGGCAAGACTGGCACTACCGACAGCTACGCCGACGCCTGGTTCGCGGGCTTTACTCCGCGCTACTCGATCGTGGTGTGGGTCGGCTACGACAAAGTGCGGTCGCTGGGCAAGGGGATGACCGGCGCTCAGGCCGCGCTGCCGACCTGGAAGTTGCTTGCCGAGCGTGGCCTCGCCGAGGGCTGGATCGACGCCGCGGAGGACTTTCAAGCGCCCCCGGGCATCGTCTTTCGCCAGATCGAGCCATGGACCGGCCTGCTCGCCAACGGCCGCGAGAGCGAGTCGATCACCGAGGCCTTCCTGAGCGGTACCGAACCGGTGCAGGAGTACCAGCCACGCTGGCAAACCATCATGAGCCTGCCCTGGTACCAGCAGCGGGCGTTCTACGGCAAGCCCAAGGACGGCGAGAACATGCCCGAGGACATCGTTGACTGGAGCCTGGTCGAGAACGTCAAGGACTCGGAATAGGGCGTCTCGGCCGCGAGGATCCCCTTCCCGGGTGGTGTTGCTTGGTCCATTTCTTGGACTATTTCTTCGTCGCCAGCACGGCGTAGTCCTGATCGCCGAAGAGCAGGTCGTCGAGCCGGTCGCGCAGCCGGTTGACCCGATCGGCGAGCGGTTGG
Organism: Holophagae bacterium; assembly: GCA_032128015.1. Taxonomy (GTDB): domain Bacteria; phylum Acidobacteriota; class Thermoanaerobaculia; order Multivoradales; family Multivoraceae; genus JAQBHE01. Next base: position 1,683 of record JAQBHE010000209.1, on the reverse strand, counting down.
AGTTCGATCGCGAGGTCGGAGAGATCGATCGCGGGCAGGGTTCGCCCGGGCGGAAACGGATGCATCGCGATGAGCTCCGCGGTCCCGAATCCAGCGGCCAGGCAGCGATGGCGGAGTGCCTCGGGATGCACCGGCCGGCGGTGGGTCGGGTCGATCCAGAAGTTGCTGCCGCCGACTACCAGCGAGCGCGCATCGGGGGTCTCCAGGATCAGCAGGCCACCCGGCGCCAGCGCCTTCCAGGCCAGACCTAGCAGGCGGTCGACCTCGACCGCGGGCAGATGCTCGATCACATGCAGCGAGACCACCGCGCCCAGAATGGCCGCCGGGGTCGCCGCCAGGGTCGAGATCGCGTCGCCAACGACCGCGTCAAGGCCCAGTTCGCGACACTGGCGCACCATCTCCTCGCTGGCATCGACTCCGCGTGCCGTCAGGCCGGCGGCGCCGAACACCTGCAGCGCCTCGCCGCGCCCGCAACCGAGGTCGAGGATCGGCGACCGTCCCTGCAATCGCGGCAGGTAGACCGCCACCCGCTCGCGGATCTCGTCGGCGGTGCCTCGGTACTGGTCCTCGAACACCCGGTAGCGCAGCTCGCGATCGGCCGCGACCAGAGTCTCCGCGGCGACCAGAGTCGCCGGCGCCTGCCCGGCCGCAGGCGCGTCGGCCAGGGCCAGCGCCGCGCCGAGGGTTGCGGCCTGATCTCGAACCTGCCGGCGATAGCCGTCGAGCTTTTGGTCGACCCGCGCGAAGAGCGCGTCGGTGTGGATCATCACCTCGTGAAGTCCCTGGCGCATCAGCTCCTCTTGACCGTCCAGGCGCTCGTGCGCCGCGGCGATCCGCAGTTCCAGATCGGCGACCAGTCGCGCCAGATCGGCGCTACGCTCGAGCCCCTCGAGCAGGATCAGGTTGAAGACGCGCTGGCGTTCCCAGAGATCGGACTGCGGTGCTCGCACCAGCGGCCGCACCAGTCGCTTGAAGCCGACGATCAGCGACCCGAGCCAGCCGCGATGGCTGCGGATCGGGAACTCGACGTCCTGTGACCACAGCCAACGCCAGTCGCTCAGGCTGCGCGTCGGCTCGCCACCGACGAACAGCGAGATCTCGGGGGCGCGAGGTTCCGGAGCGGATCTGGGCGCGGTTGCCGACACGGGGGCCCCCGCCGATCGCGGTCGAGGCTACGCCTCGGGCACTACGTCGACGGTGATCTGGGCCACCACTTCGGCGTGGAGGTGGACGCGGACCTCGTGGGAGCCAAGGGTCTTGATGCCGCCGGCGAGATCGAGATGCTTGCGGTCGACGGTGAAGCCCTTGAGCTTGAGCGCCTCGACCACCTCGGCCGGGGTCACCGAACCGTACAGGGTCTGGCTCTCGCTCGCGCGCTTGGCGATCGTCACCTTGACCGAATCGATCTGGGCAGCGACCTCGGACGCCGCCGTTCGCTCGGCAGCGTGGACGGCGTCGAACTGTTCCCGCTGGTCGTCGAACCAGCGCAAGTTGCCGGCGGTGGCGGCTGCCGCCAAACGCTTCGGCAGCAGGTAGTTGCGGGCGAATCCTGGACGGACCTGGACGATGTCACCGCGCTTGCCGGTGTGTCGGAGATCGCTCAGCAGAATGACTTTCATGGGGGTCCCGTGGCGCCGAATCGAGCAGGCGGCCCGATCTGCCGGCGCTGCCAGTCGGTCTGGT
>JAQBHE010000208.1:0-2585 GCA_032128015.1 Holophagae bacterium | reverse complement strand
ACCGAGTTGGCGCCGAACGGGTCGTGGGCGAGCAGCGAATTGAGCGGGTCGCGGATCCAGCGGTGGTCGTCGCCGGTGACCACGTCGATCTTGTACTCGAGCCGAGATTGCGGCGGGATCTCGAGGGTCAACAGCCAGAGGTCGCTTGCCCCGAGCCGATGGAAGGGCTGCGACGAGGGCAGGCCGAAGATCCAGTGCCGCAGCATCACCCGGTCGGCCACACCGCGGAAAGCAAAGATGGCGCGGCCATCGTCGGTGATCGGAAAGGTACGGCCAGCCAAGAACTCATCGACCGCCTCCGTGGTCGGGTCGGCATCGAGCCCGAGCGGCGCGAGCGAGATCACGCCACCTCCTGCCAGGTCTCGGCGCCGATTCGCCGCACCGTTCCGTCGATTTCGAGGACTCCGACACCGTGGCCGAAGCACCGGTCTTCACCGCGATCGCCGCGGCGCTCGAGGCGCGAACCGTCGTCGAGGGCGATGCAGCGCAGCGGCGAGTAGCGCCTTGCGAGCAACCCGACCCGCGCCGGATCAGAGAGACGCAGGCGGTGGGAGGCCCACGGCAACGGCAGCAGGTCGGGACACACCCCGAGACCCAGGTCGAGCACTTCCGAGTTTCCGGCGCCCCATGGCGGCGAGTCGTGGAAGAGCACGATCTGCGAAGACAACACCATCGCTCCGGCCGACCAGGCGATGACCGTGTGCTTGGTCACCAGCTTGTCGACCCCGAACAGGCGTAGACGGTTGAGCAACACCGCGACGTGACCACCGGCAATCAACAGCGGGCCGGAGGCGGCCAGCAGGCTCTCGATCTCCTCTCGCTCCTCGGCGACCGCCGGGCGCTCGGGGCCGAAGCCAGCGTTCATCTCGGCGTGGACTTGGCGCACCCGCTCCAGGTGGTGAAGGTCGAGGTCGCGCACCGCCTCGAGGGCAGCCTCGCGCTCTGCTAGGACCAGGTCGTCGATGCCGTCGACCGCGAGCAGTTCGCGGTACGCGTCGAGAGTGTGGTCGAGGCGCCGGCGGTACAGACGCTGAAGCTGCTGCAGCCGACGCTGGCGCTCCCGGTAAGCGATGAGCAGCTCGGGGTCGCGCTCGAACACCCGCTCAGCGCGGTGGTACAGCGCGAGGTTCACTGCCGGCAATCCGAGGTCGCGACGCAGGTTCGCGTCGTCGTCCTCGTTCTCTTGCCAACCCGCGGTCACCAGCGCCAACGGCTCGCGGATTCCAAGCTCGGCGAGGGTCGGTCCGACCGTCGGCTCGAGCTTCTGGGGCCCGAGCAGCACCAGTCGCGGCATCCGCCGACTCTATAATCACCCCGCTGTGCATGTGATCTTCGTCGAGCCGCTGTTTCCGGCCAACCAATCGCGCTTCGTCCGCGCCCTCGCCGAAGTCGGCGCCAAGGTGTCGGCAATCGGCGAGGCTGCCGGAGCGCACCTGCCGGCAGGCATCCGCGAGTGCCTGGCCGACTACCGGCAGGTGTCATCGGTGTGCGACGAGGAGCAGATGCTAGCGGCGGTGCGCAGCCTCCAGCGTCAGAGCTGGGTCGACCGCCTCGAAGCCACGGTCGAGGCCCACGTGCTGCCGGTGGCGAAAGTGCGGGCGGCGGCGGGCATTCCCGGGACCTCGGTGCGCACCGCCTACCTGTGCCGCGACAAGCCAGCGATGAAGGACGCGCTACGGGCGGTCGGGGTACCGTGCGCGCAGTCGACCGGCGCCGCCAGCGCCGCCGAGGTCCGAGTCTTCGCCGAGCGGGTCGGCTATCCGCTGATCCTCAAACCCCGCGGCGCCGCCGGCGCGGCGGGCACCGAGCGGGTCGACGACCCGGCAGAGCTCGAAGCAGCACTCCCCGCCTATCACCTCGACCGCGGCGGCGAGGTTGCGGTCGAGGAGTTCATCGAAGGCCACGAAGGTTTCTTCGACAGCCTGGCGATCGACGGCAAGATCGTCCACGGCTTCATCTGCCACTACTACCCGGGGGTGCTCGAGGCGATGCGCACCCGCTGGATCTCGCCCTACCTGATCACCACCAACCGGGTCGAGGCCGACGGCTACCGCGAGGTCTGGGAGCTCGGCGAGCGGGTGATCGAGGCGTTGGGAATCGGCACTTCCGCCACTCACATGGAATGGTTCTTCGGCCCCAAGGGCATGCGCTTCTCGGAGATCGGCTGCCGGCCCCCCGGGGTCTCGACCTGGGATCTCTACTCGGCGGCCAACGACTTCGACATCTACCGCGAGTGGGCACGAGCGATCGTCAACGGCCGCATCGAAGAGCGCCCGTCACGGCGGTTCGCGGCGGCCTTGATCACCTTTCGTCCGAGTCAGGACGGCCGGATCGTCGGCTACCAAGGCGTCGAGGACGTGCAACGCGCCTTCAGCGAGTGGATCCTCGACCACCACTTCCCCGCTCCCGGCACGCCCACCCAGCCGGTGTCCGCAGGCTACATGGCGAACGCGTGGATGAGGATGCGCCACCCGGACTACGACCGCCTGCGCGAAATGCTCGACATCGCCGGCCGCACCATTCGCGTGCTCGCCGCATGATCCCCAAGCGCGTCGGCCCCGAGATCGTCGCCATCCGGAGACTTC